>JAILNT010000034.1 GCA_024691265.1 Treponema sp.
TATTTTGATTTATATGGTGGTAACTATGTAACTTATAGATTTAGTGCAACCGTCGCTTATTCTGGTTCTTACTATATTCCTGCTATAAATGTAGAGGCTATGTATGATAATGAATATAGTGCTCTATGCCCAGGAAGCTTCGTTTCTAATAAATGATGTTAATAAATGAAATTATCAGGGCAAGAAAGGTTAGATTGTTTAAGTTAATTGTTGCAATTACACTTTTCTTGTCCTGCCTTAATTTTTTCCCTTTATCGTTATTGATAGAAGATTATCCGCATTCATTTGCTCTTTATGATAATAAAGGAAATCTTATAGGTGCTAGTGTTGCTTCTGACGGACAATGGCGTTTTGAAGAATGTGAAGTACCGGATAAATTTATAAAAGCTCTTATAGAATTTGAAGATAAAAGATTTTATTATCATTTAGGAGTAGATCTAATTTCTTTGTGCCGTGCTTTTATTTCTGATATAAAAGCCAAACGAATTGTGTCTGGCGGTTCAACAATAACTATGCAAGTTATAAGATTAATGAGTCATCAGGCAAAAAGAAGTCTATTGCAAAAGATAAAGGAAGCTTTGTTTGCTGTTATACTTGAATGCAGACTTGGTAAGTATGAAATATTAAAGATATATGCTTCAAATGCACCTTTTGGTGGAAATGTTGTAGGTCTTGAAGCGGCTTCATGGCGATATTACAATCGTCCTCCAGAAACTCTTACATGGGCAGAAGCTGCAACTCTTGCGGTTTTACCAAATCAGCCTTCTTTGGTACATCCTGGAGCTAACAGGGATATTCTTTTGACTAAAAGAAATGCATTGTTAGAAAGGCTTCATGATAAAGCTTACATAAACGATACAGATTTTGAACTCGCTCTTGCAGAAAAGTTACCTGATAAACCATATTCTCTTCCAATGTACGCACCTCATTATATGGAAAAGATGAAAGCTGATAATCCATCTTCAGCAAAAGTATTTTCCACAATAAATCTAAGTATGCAGCGTAATGTTCAATACATTCTTGAAACCTGGTCAAATTCATTTGCAAAACAGGGAATAAATAATGCGGCAGCTCTTGTTATTGATACAAAAACAGGCGATATTTTAGCTTATTGTGCAAATACAGGTTTTGGTGAAAACGTAAGGAATAAGACTACTTATGCTATTGATATGATTCAATCTAGACGTAGTTCGGGAAGTCTTTTAAAGCCATTTCTTTATGCTGCAATGCTAGATAAAGGCTTACTTTTAAGAAATCAACTTGTTATTGATTTACCTACTAGAATTGGAAATTATAAACCTGATAATAATATCCCTGAATATAGCGGTGTAACTCCTGCTTCTACAGCTCTTTCCAGGTCTTTGAATATTCCTGCAATCAGGGAACTTAGATTGTTTGGTGTAAATGCTTTTCTTGCATATTTGAAAAAATGTGGTTTTACAACATTCGACAGAAGTTCGGAAGAATATGGACTTCCTTTAATTCTTGGAGGAGGTGAAATTACTTTATATGAAGCCACAAAAGCTTATGCTGGAATGATGAATAAAGCTTCTTATGAAAAAACTGATTTCCCTGCTTCTGTAGGTGCATCATATATAACTCTTGATGTACTTCAATCAGGAATAAGACCTGATGAAGAAGCTTTATGGCAGTCTTATGCAACTGCAAAAAGAATTGCATGGAAAACATTAACCAGTAATGGTAATAGAGATGCATGGGCGATAGGAACAACAAAAGAATATACGGTTGGTATTTGGATTGGTAACGCGGAAGGTAATGGAAATCCGAGGTTAAAGAGTATAACAACTGCAGCTCCGGTTCTTTTTGATGTGTTTTCATATTTACCATTGACTCACTGGATTGATATTCCTGTAATGGATTTAGAATATGTAAAAGTTTGTTCTCATTCAGGCTTTTTAGCAGGACCTGATTGCCCTGATACAGAAGAAATGCTTATAAAGCCTAAAGGTGTACAGCTAGCAAAAGTTTGCCCTTATTGCCAGGCTGTTTCTTTTACTCCAGATGGAAAATATCAGGCAAATATTTCAGATTTAAAAGGTCCTTATGAAGGAACCTTGCCTTTAATAAAAAAAATGTTTG
>JAILNT010000104.1 GCA_024691265.1 Treponema sp.
GGGGATATTATGGAAGTGAATGCGGTTGAGGTAGAAAAATAAAAATGGAAAATAAAACAAAATTCAAAATTTGCAGTTTATTCACCGGTTGTGGTGGCATGGATTTAGGTGCTGTCGGTGGATTTGAATTTCAAGGCAGAAAATTTAGTCGCTTACCGACAGAAATAGTATTCTCAAATGATATAGATTCTGATGCAACGAATGCTTACAACTCTAATCTAAAACTTTTTCATCATAAGCAAGAAGCTGTTCTCGGCGATGTGAGAGAAATTAAAACTTCTGATATTCCAGATTTTGACATTCTTCTTGCAGGTTTTCCATGTCAACCATTTTCAAATGCAGGAAACAGAAAAGGTATCAATGATGATAATGGACGAGGAACTCTATTTGAAGTTTGTGAAAGAGTACTCAAAGATAAAATTGATAGTGGTCACAAGCCTAAAGCATTTGTATTTGAAAATGTAAGAGGTATCCTTTCTTCAAGAATGCCCGATGGAACAACAGTTCCTGAAGAGATAAAAAATAGAATGGATAAATTAGATTATGAAGTTTCTCAGCAATTGGTATGTGCGAGTGATTATGGTGTTCCTCAGAAAAGATATAGGGTGTTGATAATTGGAATTGATAAAAAACTTAGTAAAGAGTCTAGCAAGAAGTTTGATTTCTCAAAATTGGATGAATTGATTCAAAAAAAGAAAATCCCATCTGAAAAAAATGGAACTGGAGAGAAACTTGTAATTGGAGAAATTCTTAAAGATATTGATGAACCTGGTGAGTATTGGGAATACAGCAAGACGACACAAGATATGATAGAAAAAATCGGACCATGTGAGCATGGAAGTAAAGCTATAGAATATTTTAGAAAAGGGATGGCCATTTCTGAAATGCCTCAAAATATTAAGGAAGGTCGCTCTTGGAAAAATATTCCACCAGAGCAATTAACTCCTCGTTTCAAAAAAATTTATGACCAACCAAAAAAATATCATGCTCCAAAGTTTTTCCGTAGGTTTGCCTATGGTGAAATAAATGGAACAATAACGGCTTCCGCACAACCAGAGAATTGTGGAATTACGCATCCAACTGAAAACAGGCGATATTCAATAAAAGAAATTGCTCGTATTCAGTCATTTCCTGACAACTATGATTTTTCAAAAATACCATTGCAATCACGCTATAAAGTAATTGGAAATGCCGTACCGCCTGTATTGGCATGGTGTCTTATTGATACACTTGTAGAAACATTGGAGGGTTAGGTTATGTATTTTTCAAAAAAATTTTTATTATATTTGTATAAGAAATTATCTTCGTTATATTCTGGTACTGATATTGAGGCACAAGGCGGAACCCAATTTGTAAGTGAATTAAAATATTTTCTTGCGACAGATTATTTTAAAAAACAAAAAGGTAAGGCTTGTGATACAAAACTGAAAGACGACAAAGATTTTTTTGTATCTTCAGTTGGCAAGATTGTTCTTTTAACTGAAGATGGAAGTTTTTTAGCAACAAAAAACTTTGCAAATTCTGTAGGGGAAGCAAGAGATTTTGATGTCGGGAGTAATTTTTTTAGTGCAAATGCTGTTGCAAAATCTAGGATTTCTACAGAGCCACAGAAGTTTCCAAATCGCCATCCGCAACTTTTGAGTATAACAAAAGGAGTTGTTGATACTTATTCAGGTGGTTATGAAAACTTTGCAACTGATGCAGAATATTTTGGAAGAAATCAAAAAAAATACGCTATTCTATTTTTGTGGCTCAATCGTTTTTCAAATTTTACTTCAAAAGAATCTGTCTATACTGATTCATTGTTTAACTTAAAAAAGGATTTTTCTTCTGAATTAATTTCAGTATTAAAATGGGAATCATCAGAAGTAAAGTCTGAAGTTGAAAATTTGCTTACAGATGTTCAACTGACAGAAACGAAATCTAGTTTTGAAAAGGGAGATTTTTCAAAAACGAATGAAACAGTAGAATCGTTTTCAACGGATGATTTTAAATGTATAAAAATTCCAGAGCTTATTGATTTATCCAGTGACAGAAAACAGATAAAACAAAATTTAATAGCAAAACTCAATGAAATTGAATCTTCTGACAAAGATGATGGCTTCAATCTGCTAAGCCAATTGGTTTTATTCGGTATTCAAAATGGGAAAATAATAACTGAAAATGATATTTCTCCTAATGAATTAGCATCGGAATCAAATATCTCTGACAATTACCATCAGCATTTGAGGTTTGGCATTCAGATTTACAATCATGCAAAAAATAATCATTTGATAGAAAACATGGATAAATCTGAATTGCTTAAGTCCCCTCTGAATCAAACTATTTCACCAGTCGCTACTTCTTTCACTTCTCCCGAACAAATCATCTACTACGGAGTTCCTGGCAGCGGAAAATCCCACGAAATAAAACATAAACTTGAAAATGAATACAAAATCCCAGAGCAGCAGCAGGATGTATTTGTCGAGCGCACTGTATTCCACCCAGAATACACTAATGCAGATTTTATCGGTCAGATAGTGCCGAAACTTGTACAGGGAAAAACGGACTTTGTTTTTAAGCCGGGACCATTTACTTCAATTCTCAAGAAAGCTCTTTGTGACAGTCAGAACCGCTATGTTTTGATTATTGAGGAAATCAACCGTGGAAATGCTGCGGCTATTTTTGGCGAGCTTTTCCAGCTTTTGGATAGAATTGATGATGCAAGCAAAAAGACTTCACATGAAAAAGAGTTAAACACTTACGGCAAAGGCTGGAGCGAATACTTTGTGATGAACTCAGAAATCAACAACTATATTCGTGATACAGATGATACTTTTGACGGAAAAGCTTTTGACATCAACGGAATCCATTTTTCTGCCAATACAGGAATCCGCTTGCCGCCGAATCTTTCAATCCTTGCAACAATGAACACAAGCGACCAAAATGTTTTTACTCTCGACAATGCTTTCCAACGCCGTTGGGATATGAAGCTCATAGAAAATGTGTTTGGCAATACAGAAGAAGAAAACCATCAGAAAGGTGCTTTCGTTGATACTGCAAAAAATATCACTTGGGAAAAGTTCCAGACTGCAATCAATATAAAAATAGGCAAGATGAGCGAAGATGCCGGACTTTCAAGTATGGAAGATAAGCGTCTCGGATGTTGGTTTGTAAAGGCTGTAAAACAGGGAGATGACTATATCATTTCTAAAGACTTGTTTGCTGAAAAAGTTTTGAAGTATCTTTGGGATGATGCATTTAAGTTTTGCCGTGAAAAAGTATTCAACAACTACACAAATCTTGAAAGCCTTACCCGCGACTTTAAGGGCGACAAAGAATTTGCAGTCTTTAAGGATTTGTTCTCTGAAACTGAAAACTAAGGCGGCTTGTCGTGGCGTTTGTAGAACATAATAAAAGCAGTTCATTTTCTCTTTTTGATGCTTGTGCATATAATGCAAGTCTGAGCGAAAAGGATTATTTCGTCGGCATAAAATATGAAAATGAGTCTTTGAAAATAAACTTTCCGCTTGGCTATAAAAAGACTTCAACTGAAGAAGAACTAAAAAAAGATGTTTTGAATCTAATCGGAGTTCTTTCTTCTTTGAGCGATGCAAATGAATCATTCATTCAGGCACAGAAAATCGCACATAAAGAAAATGTCGTTTTTCCAATTCATGCTTATCTGTATTTGATAAAAGAGTTTTTGACCAACGGCTATTATTTTGAAAAAGAAGTAGTCTATACAAAATCTACAAACGGCAAAGCAAACTGGGCAAAAACAGCAAAACAAGTAAAACCGCTTTTGCAGGATGACAGCGTTTTTTACACAGAGTTTATTACGCGAAAAATCAAGCACAATGAAAAAGAGCTTATAAGTCAGATTCATCAGTATTGCATATGGGAGAGTTTTTCAAAAATCGGCTGGCTTTTCTCTTCATTCATGCCTGTAAGACCTCGCTTAAAGTTCAACAAAAATCTTTTCCTTTCTATCATAAAGACAAAACTATC
>JAILNT010000337.1 GCA_024691265.1 Treponema sp.
TGTCAAAAAGTTACAATTATAAACAAAAACACCACATATCAATGTGCGATACTGGAATCGAACCAGTGACCCCAAGCGTGTCATGCTTGTACTCTAACCAACTGAGCTAATCGCACATAAATATGTGGTGTGGGTTTTATAATATAAAAATATATATTTTAATGTCAAGTTAACAAGTTTATTGTATGCGTTTTACAGCCATAAATAAATCTTTTTTGCTTAGTTTATAAAAAATCGGACGTCCGTGTGGACAATGCGGATCTGGAAGTTCCAATGCTTTTTTCGCAATTTCACTTGCAGTTTCCCTGTCTAGTATATGTCCGTCCATTACAGCTGCTCTACATGCAGATGATGCTGCTGTATGATAAAGTATATCTTTTGGCTCTATATGCTTTTCTAAAAGGTCATTATATAAATCTTTTTCCTTGCCTTTCCATCTTAAAGGTACTGTTGTAAATTCCCATTTTCCTTTTCCACAGTTTTTTACAGTAAATCCTGCTTTTTGCAATTCTTCACTGATAGAAGCCATATATTTATCATCTTCATCACTGTTTGTTTCTATTACGTATGGTAATAATAGATATTGCATTTTACCGCTATCTGCTAATATTTTGTTGAAGATTATTCTTTCATGGGCTGCATGCTGGTCTATTATGTATAGTGTATTATTTTTTTCTACAAGTAAAAAAACTCCTAAAGTCGAACCTAAATATTTGAAATCTTCATCATTACTAGTTTTAACTTTTTCAGTTTCATTATCAAAAGATTTATTTGCTATATGAGATAAATAAGAAGATGTAACACTTGGAATTACATGAGGTAATCTACTTGGCTTTTGACTATAAGTATTCCTTGAAATCTCATACGATGGAGTTTTTTCTTTTGTAGTTAAAAAAGCCTCTGAAGTTGGCTTTTCAATATTTTTTTCATAAGAATAGCTTATGTCTTTTTTTTCAGTTGTAGCTTTTTCTTCAAAAGTTATTATATCATCGATTATTTTATCGTTAATTTGCTTTTCTTCGGAATAGCTTGGAGGAAGTTCTTCTTCTCTTTTTTCTGTGTACAAATCTAAAGAGCTTTCAGTTTTTGAATCTTCAATCATATTTTTGATTGTATACTGTCTGAAAAAATCTTTTATTGAAGAACTTATTCCATGATGTAAGGAAGAGCTGTCCCTGAAACGAACTTCCCTTTTTGCCGGGTGAATGTTGAAATCTACAAGGCTTGGATTCATTTCTACAAAAAGATATGCTACAGGGTGTGAACCATTAGGAAAAAAGCCCTGGCAGCCATACTCGATTGCTTGTACAAGTGAATATTCCTGGATTTTTCTTCCATTTACATAGATTGAGATATTTTTTTTAGTATCTCTATTTACATCAGGATTACCAATTATAAGCTTGAAAGACCAATCATCTTTATTATCGCTTTTAGCTGAAATTTCATAAAAAGCATTCTCATTTTCAAATATACCGCAGGCTTTTAATATTCTGCTTTTTAGAGAATCACAGGCTGGCAGAATATCTTTTTCTTTTCCATCTGCTGTGAACTTAAATGATATATCAGGGCGTGGTAATGCTTTTTCAATAAAGATTTGTCTACAAGCTATTCCTTCTGAAGCAGGTCTTTTTAAGAACATTCTTCTAGCTGGAAAATTTTCAAATAAACCTTCTGAACTTACTATTGTTCCTTTTACCGGAGTACATGGACTTATTATATGGTCTTCTGTAATTGAAGCTTTCATTGTCCACTGCCCGCTTGTTATTTGTAGTCTGCTTACTGCTGCTATTGACGAAAGAGCTTCCCCTCTGAAACCTAAGGTTGAAAGATTTAGAAGGTCTGTTTCTGTACTTATTTTACTAGTTGCATGAGGGTGTGCACAGGTTTTTAAATCCTCTTTTGTCATTCCACAACCATCATCAACTATTCTTATGCTGTCAATTCCACCGGATTTTATTTCAACCTGTATATTTTTAGCTCCAGAATCTACTGCATTATCCAGTAATTCCCTTATTATTGATGATGGTCTTTCTATGACTTCGCCGGCTGCAATTTTTCTTGCAACTTCCGGACTTAAAATATGTACTCTGCCTTGCTCGATTTCTTCTTTCATCAATTTTCTCAGTAAAAAATGTTGTTTAGGATTCTAATTCAGGAGCAGAAAAAAGACTTAATTCAAGTTCTTCATCGCTTCTTGGAGCTTTTATTTCTTCTGTTTCCTTAGATTTTTTTGAAGCTTTTTTCTTTGAAACTTTCTTTTCTGCATTTGCTTCTTCATTTACATCTTCATTGCTTTCTTCTTCATTTATAGCTGGCATATTCATAAGTTTTTGAATCTTACCCTCTATGTTTGCAATTTCTGCTTCTAAGCCTTTAGCAAGTTTTATTCCGTCTTCAAAACTTTTTAATGCATCTTCAAGCGAAATGTCACTTTGCTTTATACAAGATGATATTTCTTCTAGCTTTTTTAGTTTTTCTTCAATGTTACTCATAGTTTTCGTCCTTATAAAATTCTTTAGTTTGATATCTGTGTTACTGTTGCAGATATATTTCCTTTTGCAGGTATTATTTCTATTTCTTTTCCGATAGTTGTATCTTTGCCGTTTCTAATAATTTTCTTGGTATTTTTATCCCTTACTATAGAATATCCTCTTGAAAGAACATTTTCAGGATTATAAGACTCAAGAGTTTGTAAGCTTTTTTCTATTCGATACTTTGTATCTGTATATTTTACAGTTATATTATCGAATAATGTTTTTTTTGCATTTTCAAGTCTTGATAATAAAGGTTGTTCTATATTTCTTACTTGTAATTCAAGATTATCTAAATCAAAAGTTCTGGTTAAAAGTTTTATTCTTTCAAGTTTAGCTGTAATATTTTGATAAAAAATATCTTGTGTTCGCTGTAAGTATGCTATAACTTCGCTTTTTACTGGAGTTACTAATTCAGCAGCTGCTGATGGGGTAGGTGCTCTTTTATCGGCTGCATAGTCACTTAAAGCCCAGTCTATTTCATGACCTACTGCTGAAACTACAGGTATGTCAGAATCTGCAATTGCTCTAACTACATTTTCTTCACTGAAAGGAAGTAAATCTTCAAGACTGCCACCACCTCTTCCTACGATAAGGACATCACACATTTTATAAATATTTGCAATCTTTATCATTTTTGTTATGTTTTCTGCAGCTTCGTCACCCTGAACAATAGCTGGGAGTAATGTTACATTTATTCCGTTGTTTCTTCTGTGTGTTATGTTCAGAATGTCGTGAAGAGCAGCTCCTGTAGGACTTGTTATTACACCTATTGTTTCAGGATAAACTGGTAAAGGCTTTTTTCTACTTTCATCAAAAAGACCTTCTGCTGCAAGTTTTCTCTTTCTTTCTTCTAGCATTTGAAGAATGTCACCTTCTCCGGCAACATGCATTGAAGATACTATAATCTGATAGTTACCTCTTGCTGCATAAACAGATAATGAGCCTTTTACCTGCACTTTCATACCGTCTTTTGGTGTAAAAGTTAATGATTGTGCTTTACCCTTAAACATTACGGCGGATATTTGTGCAGCTGAATCTTTTAATGTGAAATATACATGTCCTGAACTGTTTGGACGGTAATTTGAGATTTCTCCTTCGAGAATAATATGAGGAAAAGAACCTTCAATAATTTCTTTTATAATTGAAGTTAGTTCTGATACGGTAAAAACTGTATCTTGTAAAGCTTCGGCTTCAGTCATAAAGACATTCTAAACATAAGAGTGAATTTGTTCAACGGTAAAGCCGATAATACAAAAGATGAAAACTTTAGTGGCATTGTATGCCGGTTCAGATTATACACACG
>JAILNT010000148.1 GCA_024691265.1 Treponema sp.
GAGTTGTGATACTTGGCTTTTCTTTCATAAAGAAAATTATTTTTTGTGCAGTAGTCAATAAATTTTCTGGTGAACTTTCTGGTGAACTTTCTGGTGAACTTTCACCATTATTTCCAATGCTCCATTTTTCAGCAAGCTTTATATATTTTTCACTTGCATTACACTGCACAACAATTCCGCCAGAATTTTCTTCTGGAATTGGCAAAACTGCGTCCTGCACTTTGCAATATTGTGCAATGTTATAATATCCGCGTCCCCACGACTCAATTGAGCCACATTTAAAGAAAACGCTTGCAATATTTGGATTTCGAGGCACAGAAAAATGAGTTTCGTAAAGATTTTCTACTTTTATTTGTTCTGGCATTGCTCCAATGTTCCAAATCAAAATCTTTGAAGGATAAACCTTTATCTGAATCGGGTATGGCTGCATATAATCTTTATGAATAACGGCATTAAGCAAAAGTTCTCTAAACGCATCTATCGGGAAAAAATATGTTTCCCGTCTATAAATACCGTCATAATCAATAAGAGCCTTCATATATTTTGTGTAAATCAAATCAAGGGCTTCATCAACTTGATTTATGAGTGCACCATGAATTTCGTTCTGAAAAACAATATCTGCATCGGTCTGGAAATATGCAATTTTTATGTATGCACCAGAACAAAATTTTTCAGGGTTATCATAAAAACACATCATTGCAGCACGTGTGAGATATTCATTTTCGTACCCCAAAAGATTTCTAATCAACGTTTCGTTTGAAACATCAAGAGCCTCTTTTGTATAACGCTCTCTCATTATCGCTTTTTGCTTGAATCTCTCGATTGCCTTTTTATCCAAATCTTCTGATTTTATGTACGGAACAGGAATACTATCCCATGTTCGACCTTGAACAGAAAGAATTAGTTTATCAAGTTCAAGTCCTGATATTTCTTGAAGAGTAGAGCCTATTCTTTTGTAATACTTTCCGTGATAACTTACAGGAAAAGGATATTTTTCAACAGCAATCTCAAAATACTTCAAAGTTCCGTCGAATAAAAGATTTACCTCACAGAGCAAACCCATTGTATGACGTATTTTGTTTGGAATATCTTCCGTAAGTTTATGAAAATCATCTACTCCACAGACTTCACCATTGTCTTTTATGCCAATATATAGCTTTCCTCCGTTAGAATTTGCAAATGCACAAATCCATTTTAGGTATTCATCTCTCCAAGATTGTTTGAATTCTATATCTTGCTTCTCATTTTTATGTATAAACATTGGCATAACTCCATAACAGAGAATATAGCAAAAAACTCTAAAGTTCAAATTTAGATTTTTCTGGAAGAATAAAATCAAAAGACTCAATCTTATGCATTCTTTCATTAAAGTCAATACACTCACAAATCTTTTGTAGATGATCTTTCAGAACTTCCTTTAGAAACTAAATCCCCAAGTTTCTTATTTTGAAATGTCTAGCATAATCTTTCATTATAAATGTTTTGTTGATTTAGGATTGTTTCCCCCTCCCCATTCTTCAATTGTTTTTAAAACAGTATATATATTTTTTAGAAGCTATGTCTTACCAGTGCTATTACTTCCAATAATAACATTTATACCATTTTAACAGTTGAAATCCAGATATTTTATAGGACTAAAATTACGGATAGATATTAGCTTTACACACATAACAGCAAAAAAGATTCTAAAATAATTTTATTACTTCTGTAAAATAATTTATTTTTTTAATAAAAACTCTTTAAGATATTTATTTCTAAATAATAGTAAAATTGAGAAATAGATTATTATTCCACAAAATATATTTATGAAAACAAATAACACATTTTCACTAATATGAAGCTGTATTATGTAAACAATTATAGCCATAATAATGCTAGCTAAAATGTACTGATATGTATTTTTGAATAAATTAAAAAATGAAAATCCAGATTTCTTTACTAAAATGAAGCTTGCAATTGTTACTGATGTTTCTGCTATAACAGTTGCAAGTCCTGCTCCCATTCCTCCAAATTTTAATATTAAAAACACATTGAAAATACTATTTACGATTGCTCCTATAACTACAGGATAAAAAGTATATTTATCTTTACGAAGTGGAATAAATATCTGAGTATGAGAGAAAGTTGCAAAAGGAATCATTAAAATTATAAATGACATAATTTGCATTATTTTTATAGATGGTTCAAAATTATCTCCACAAAGTAAAAGTGTCAAAGGTCTAGCCATCACTATAAGACCAAACATAAATGGAAATGCTAACATTTGTATTATGTTAAAAGATTTTACAAGTAGCTTATTAAACTTTTCTTTGTCGTTTTCTGCATAGTTAGAAAGTCTTGGACTTATTACCGTTAAAATTGCAGTTATAAGAGAAATAATTAATTTTGTAATTTTAGTTGCAGCTGAATAATATCCAACTTGTTTATTATCTGCAAGGAAACCTATCATAGTTTTATCTAATTCATTATAAAGACTTACTGCCACAGTTGATGCAAATAAAATTAATATAGGACGCAGATGTTTTTTTATTTCTAGCTTTTTTATTTTTATTTTAAAATCTACTATCCTGTGTACATTAATAAAATTAAGGAGATTAGAACCTACACTAGAAATAACATTTATTGCTGCATATTGAACATAATCTTCAGGCTTTTTTACCATTGTGAATAACAATATAAGACTAAATACTTGGAAAACAATGCCTCTTATTGTTATATATACATATTCTTCTTTTGCGTTATATAGCCAATCCATTCCGAATGTACTAAAAAGTATAGTTGAACTGCATACACAAAGTAATATTCTATAATCACTGAATTTAGGAACTGCAAAAAGGGCTATAAAAAAAAGTAAATATGAAATAACAGTTGTTGTAAAATTTATTGTTACAATTTCTTTAGTAAACTTCGATAATAGAAGTTTATTATCTCTAATTTTAGCAGCTTCTCTTGTTGCATATTTACCAATTCCTAAACCTGCAATAAGTG
>JAILNT010000078.1 GCA_024691265.1 Treponema sp.
TATCAATATAAGGAAGGACTCTATTTATATATTCATCATTTATATAAGATGTTTTATAAATAATATCTGTAATTTTGAAAAGATTATTTACATCATGACCGGCTTTAAGATAATTAAAAACAAGATTACCAAATCTATTAAAAAAAGAAACAGAATCACCACTTTCAAAATCATGGACAAGAGGTAAAACAAGCATTTTCCTATCTTGAGAAGAAAGCCCAAACACAGATGCAAATTCATCTGCAAGCTGGGAACTGGTATTTACTTGATTTTGACTTTCTAAAGTATGAGGCCATGTTTTTGCACTATTACAGCCACAACTTTCTCTTATTAATAGCTCTGTTTCCAAAGTGGAATCACTGACATCTTTATTACCGTCAAGAAGCTCATGAATCATGCGGTTAGCAATAATTCCAAGTTCTTCATAAGGCATATGAACAGTAGAAAATGGGGAAGAGGTAATATTACTTTCAACAGAATCGTTAAAACCACCAAGCAAAACATCTCTAGGAACTTTTATTCCCTGAGTATTCAGCCAGTTAATGGCAGACAATGCCATCATATCACTAGAAGCAATAATAACATCAAAATCTTTACCGGGAACAAGTTTCCTCAACTCAACAAGTTCTCTTATAGCCTTTTCACCTTCATACCAAGAACAAGGAGAAGAAACAAGCTCCCTTATTTCACTGTCAGAATAACCGGCAGACCTTACAACATCAACATAAGCCCTATATCTATCAAGAGCACTTTGATGATTAGCAGGTCCATGTAAAAAGGCAATTTTCTTTGCTTTATGAACATCAATGAAATGCCTTATTAAAGATTTCATTCCATAATATGCATCAAAATCTACACAAGGGTGTTCTTCTATCTTATCGTCATTCTTAGTAGTTATTTTTTGTCCAATAGTAACATAAGGGAGAGGAGAAAAGTCAGAATGAAATTTTCTAAGTTCCTCGAAAGAAACACCTCCGCCTATACTACTGGCCCAACTGATAAGACCATCAAGATTATCAGTATTCACCAAATCATATATAGCATTTCTAAGATTATCTGTCTGAAACTTATTTACAAGTCTTCCGCCTGGAAAAATAAAAAAAGGATCTGTACTCTGAGCTGCATCTAATGCAAGTTGAGACCACAATTTCAAGGAAGAACCAGTGTGAAGGGAAGCTAAAACAAGTCCTATTCTCTTTCTTTGGTGGGCATTTTTCATGTTAATTATTTTACCTTATATATTGCAGTTATTTCAAGCCATTTTTGACCTGTAAAGAAGCAGCAATCTAGCGTTTTATTTCAAAAATAGGACAACAAAAACTATGTTTTTTCAGTATTTTTCAATTTATAGTATTTCTATACATTTACAGGAGGCTTTTCTTCATGAAAGCTATTAACGAAATCGTAAAGACAGTATCTCGTCCAGAGAAAGTTTTGCAGTTCGGAGAAGGAGGTTTTCTTCGTGCATTTGTAGATTGGCAGATTGATATAGTAAACGAAAAGACAGATTTTAACGGAAATGTAGTTGTTGTTCAGCCTTTACCAAAGGGAATGGGAGAAGTTCTTAACTCTCAGAATGGCTTATATAATACAGTACTCCGCGGAATGAAAGACGGAAAACCAACCGTAGAAACTCGTTGTATCAATTCTATTAGTCGTTGTATCAACCCATACACAGACTTTGATGAATATATCAAATGTGCCTCAAACCCAGACCTTCGTTTCATTGTTTCAAATACAACAGAAGCTGGTATTACATACGATTCTTCAGTAAAACTTGACGACAAGCCTCAATCTTCTTATCCTGGAAAACTTACAGCATTCTTATATCGCCGCTTCCAGGCATTCAATGGTGCCCATGATAAGGGACTTATTATAATTCCTTGTGAATTGAGTGATGATGCAGGGTTAAACCTTCGCATTTGTATTTTACAGCATGCCCGTGACTGGCACCTCGGACCTGATTTCATTAACTGGTTCAACAACGATTGTGATGTTTGTTCATGTCTTGTAGACCGTATTGTTCCTGGCTATTTCCCACTTCTTTCAAAAACAGCTAGTGGAAAGACACAGGCAGAAGAACTCTGTGAAAAACTCGGCTACGAAGATAAGCTCCTTGATTCAGCAGAACTTTTCCATTTCTGGGTTATTGAAAGTGCAAAGAGCCATGAAGACGAACTTCCACTTGTAAAAGCAGGTTTACAGGTTAAATGGGTTCAGAATATGGACTACTACCACACACGCAAAGTTCGCATTTTGAACGGTGCACACACATCTTCTGTTCTTGCAGCATTCCTTGCAGGTTGTAATTACGTACAGGACATTGTATGTTCAGAAAAAGTAGGAACAGGCTTTAACACACCTAATGCAGATGCACAGAAGTTCATGCACGATGTAATCTTCAATGAAATCATTCCTTCAATCAACGGTGACCAGGAAGACCTTAAAGGTTATGCAAATGATGTTTGGACACGCTTCCAGAATCCATTTAACCCACACCGCTTAATAGAAATTTCTTTGAACTCTGTAGCAAAATACTGGACACGCTGTTTACCATCAATTACACAGACAATAGCAAAGAATGGTTCTATACCAAAGCTTCTTTCATTCTCTCTTGCAGCTCTCATTGCATTCTACAATGGAACAGAAATCAAGACAGACGAAAAAGGCAAGCAGTATCTTGAATCAAAGAGAGAAGAGGGTGTTTACGGTAACTATGATGTTATGCCTGTACTCGAATTCTTCGCCTCTCTTAATAAATCTACAAAAGATGCTAAAGTTATTGCTAACAAGGTTCTTTCAAATACAGAATTCTGGCATGAAGACCTTACAAGCTATGCAGGTCTTGAAGACGCTGTAGCAAAACACTTAGCTGATATCCAGTCAAAGGGTATGAAAGCAGCTCTTGCAGATATAGTAAAATAATAAAGGTTATAATAGCTTCAATAGAAATATAAACAATTATAACTAACCTCTCCTAAAGCTGGTTGCATTTTGCAGCCGGCTTTTTTATTATACAAAAATATGATTATAAGAATAAAAGACTTACAGCAAAAAGGAGCTGATATATTTGCAAATCTCACAGAAAGAGAATTACGCTTTTCTTATGAAAAAGAAGGTGGATTTTTCATAGCAGAAAGCCCAAAAGTAATAGAGAGAGCTTTGAATGCAGGATATGAAGCAATATCATTTTTAATGGAAGAAAAACATATAACTGGAGACGCCGCTTTTTTAATAGAAAGATGCCCTGACTTACCTGTATATACAGCTCCTAGAGAAATTCTTGAAAAACTTACCGGATATAAACTTACTCGCGGAGTATTATGTGCATTTAAAAGAAAAGAAAGTGTAAATTATAAAGAAATATGCAAAAATAGTCATAGAATAGCTATTCTTGAAAATATAGCAGATTCAACAAATGTTGGTGCAATATTTCGTTCAGCCGCAGCACTTGGAATTGAAGCTGTGCTTTTAACTCCAAAATGTGCAGACCCATTAAGCCGCCGCTGTATAAGAGTAAGCATGGGAAATGTATTTAATATAAAATGGGCAAGAATAGGAGAAAAAGCAGAAGATTGGCCAGAAAAAGGTTTTAATGCCTTAAAAGAAATGGGATATAAAACTCTTTCAATGGCATTAAGGAAAAATTCTGTAGACATAGATGACCCCGTATTATGCAAAGAAGAAAAATTGGCTATTTTATTAGGAACAGAAGGAGAGGGATTAGATACAAAAACTATAGACATGTCTGATTATGTAGCAAAAATTCCAATGTCGGCAGAAGTTGATTCTTTGAACGTTGCAGCAGCAGCGGCAATTATTTTTTGGGAACTTCGCTCTAGATAATAAAAAAAATCCTGGTAAGATAAAGAATAAAGTCTAAATCTCACCAGGATTTATTATAAAAGCCTTAAAGCTTAATTATTAAGCGGCTGTAATTGCAATATGCTTTGCTGCTGCAATTTCTTTTCTAGGCATTGTAATTGTAAGAATACCATTCTTTACACTTGCAGCAAGTTTATCAGAATCAACGTCATCTGGAAGTGTGAAACTGCGGCTGAAAGAAGAATAAGAGCGTTCTTTTATCAACCATTTACCATCTTCTTTCTTAGAAGATTTTTCTTCTTTTTTATCTTCCTTTACAGAAGAAATTGTCAAAACATTATTGTTAAGCTCGATATTTACATCTTTTTCAGTTTTACCAGGCATATCCATTTCAAGGACATAAGATTTTTCGTTCTCTTTTACGTCTACTCTTGGAGTCTGAAATGCTTTTCTGAAATTGAATGTTGGGAAAGAAAGTCCATCGTCCATATCATCAAATAAACTGTTAAAAAGTGCTAATTCGTTCATAACAAACCTCCATAAAATTATAAGAACATTTAGTAGAAACCCTTTTCGAGTTTCCGAAGGTTTAATCTTAAAAATCTAAGTTTTTCAACCTTCACATATATAATTGCAAAATTCGTGCCAAGTTTTTTCAAAATAAAAAATCATATAATTTATTCGAATAAAAGCCATTTATAAGCCCTGACACAAAGCAATTACTAAAAAGAAAGAGCTTCAGAGGGACAAAATGACACAATAAAGAACATGAAAAAAAAAAGAATGAGGCAGATTGATATTCTTTTTATAAATATTAAATATTCATTTGAATAAAAATAGAACAAATTGACTTTGAAAAGATAAAGAAAAAAAATCTTAAAGCAAAATAATATTTGAATAAATATAAAAATATTAGCTATAATAACAAAATATGGCAAATGGAATTGAAGACCTTAAAGAAAAAGAAAAAAATTCTGATTCTAATAAAATCGACATGAAAAAGTCAGTAGTAAGGCATTGGACAAACTACCAGGGAAGAGAAGACGCAGAAATGCTACAGGAAAAAACTTCCGGCTGGAGTGCAATAAAAAGTAATCGCGGTGATTATGACGATTCAGACTATTAATAATATTATTTAAGCCCTATATCAACTCCCCTCTAAGGGGAATTGATATAGAGTTGATAACTAGTATATATAAATCTATATATCAGTTTTTACTAATCTTTATAATTTTTATAATTTTCAAAATCTTTCAAAATATCCTCAGAAGGAGCTTTTGTTATAAGGCTAAAGATTACTATGAATACAAGACTTATAATAAAAGCAACAAGAAGAGAATAGAGTTCTGTTGCTTTCGCAATCGTCACTCCATTTATAAGAGGAATATAATCCCATATAATTACAGTTAAGGCTCCAGATACAAGACCTGCTATGGCACCTGCTATATTTGTGCGTTTCCAGAAAAGGCTCATAACAATAAGAGGTCCGAAAGCAGCTCCAAGTCCTGCCCATGCATCAGACACAAGCTCCATAATGGAACTTTCTGGATTCCATGCAATGATAACAGCAAGAAAAGCAACTATAAGAGTTACAGCCCTACTAATTTTCAAAACTGATTTATCACTTGCTTTCTTATTTAGAATGTCTTTATAGATATCTTTTGAAACAGCAGAAGAACAAACAAGAAGCTGAGAATCAGCTGTAGACATAATTGCAGCAAGTACACCACAAAGGAATAATCCTCCTATAAAAGATAATGGCAAAAGCTGCATAAAAATCTTTTTTATCATCATTATAAATACAGTTTCTGTTGCAGCCGCTCCTGCATTTCCTAATATTTCAGGGAAAAGGAAAGCTCTTCCTAAAATTCCTATTATAACGGCAAGTCCTAAAGAAAGAATAACCCATATAATTGCTATCTTAGAGGATTTTCGTAACTCTTTTTCATCTTTTACAGCCATAAAACGAACTAATATATGAGGCATACCACAATAACCTAGTCCCCAAGCCATATTTGATAATATTTCTATTAATGTGTAAGGACGATTTCCGTTATACATTAAGCTAAGATAATTTGCAGAATCCACTCCAGTTTTTGAAAGAATTGAAATAAAATCTCCCTTTACATAAAACCAGGCAATCACAGGAACCGCTAAAAGAGCTACTAGCATCATAGAACCCTGGATAAAATCGGTTGTACAAACAGCATGAAAACCACCAAGGAAAGTATATGCAAGTATTACTAAAGCTCCTATTATAAGGGCTAAGTGATAATCTACGCCAAATACAGTATTAAAGAGCTTTCCACCGGAAGCCATTGCACTTGCTGTATAGACTAAAAAGAAAATAACAATTATTACTGATGACAAGCCAAGAAGTATATTTTTTTTATCGTGGAATCTGTTTCCAAGAAATTCTGGTAATGTCATAGAATTATTTGCAACAATAGTATAGGCACGAAGCGGTTTTGCAATTATAAGCCAGTTCAAAATTGTTCCAATACCTAGCCCTATTGCTATCCAGGCTTTTCCAGTACCTAAAGCATATATAGAACCAGGAAGACCCATTAAAAGCCAGCCGCTCATATCAGAGGCCTGGGCTGACATCGCCGCAACAGGACCTGAAAGATTTCTACCACCTAAAAAATAATCGTCTGCATTTCTCGTTTTCATCATACTGATGACGCCAACAAAAACCATAAGGGCAAGATAAAAGACAAAGGCAACGAGAGTGGCTATTGCAGATATTCCCATAATTAAAAACTCCTTTGATTTTCAAGTCCATGTAATATATAACAATTTGTCTTTTCTGTCTGTATAGATATTATTGAATAACACTAATTGTTAAAAATATGTGCGTTATCTTCCGTTCACTTTTTAAATCTTCCATATTAAAATTGAAATCACACTAATTTTTATGAGGTATTCTATGAGCAAGGTTGCTATCAGAATAAATAGTGCAGACGTTGTAGCTGTAGCTCTTCAACCACTTGCATCGGGTACAAAAGTAACCCTTGAAGCCATGGATAATGTAAAGGAAGTTACTGTCACTTTACAAGAAGACATAACCGCCGGACATAAATTTGCCATAAGAGACATCAAGAAAGGCGAAGCTATTATAAAATATGGTTACCCTATAGGAGAAGCCACAGAAGATATAAAATGTGGAACTCATGTTCATACACATAATATCCATACATTACTTTCTGAATCTTTCACATATTCATATAATGAAGCTAATGCAAAAAAAGCTTATGAAGCTTGGTACAAAGAATCTGAAAATCTTAGAGCTAATGTACCTACTGTAAAAGTATACAAAAGAGCAGATGGCAGAGTAGGAAGCCGCAATGAAATATGGATTGTGCCTCTTGTTGGCTGTGTTAATAAGATTTCAGAAAATCTTGCAGCATGGGCTAATGGAAAATTCCTTGCAGGAGAAGCAAAACCTAGTATAGAAGGCGGACTTGAAGGAGTCTTTACCTGGACTCACCCTTATGGCTGTTCTCAAATGGGTGCTGATAAAGAAACAACCGCAAGAGTTCTTGCAGACCTTGTAAAACACCCTAATGCAGGGGGTGTTCTTGTTGTTTCTCTTGGTTGTGAAGAAAACAATATCCCATATTTCAAACAATTCTTAGGCGAATATGATGAAAACCGTGTTAAGTTCATGGTTACCCAGGATTTTGAAGACGAACTTGAAGAAGGTAAAAAACTTATTACAGAGCTTGTTGATTATGTATCAAAGTTCAAGAGAGAAGATGCTCCTCTTAGTGATATTGTTTTAGGTATGAAATGTGGTGGTTCTGACGGTATGTCTGGAATTACTGCTAATGCTTTGATAGGTCGTATTTGTGATGCTATGACAGGAATGGGCGGAAAAGTAATGCTCACAGAAGTTCCTGAAATGTTTGGAGCAGAGCAGATGCTTATGAATCGCTGTATAGATAAAACAAGATTTGACAACACTGTAAATCTTATAAACGGTTTCAAAGATTATTACGCCCGTCATAATCAGGTTTGTTATGAAAATCCTAGTCCAGGAAACAAAGCTGGTGGTATTACAACTCTTGAAGATAAATCTTTAGGTTGTGTACAAAAGGGTGGAAAGGCTCCTGTTACAGGTGTTTTGAAATATGGTGAACGTCTAACAGAAAAAGGGTTAACTTTACTTGAAGGACCTGGAAACGACATTGTTTCTACAACAGATATGACAGCTGCCGGTGCTAATATAATATTGTTCTCAACAGGAAGAGGTACTCCTTTGGGAGCTCCAGTTCCAACAGTAAAGATTGCTACCAATCACCCTCTTGCACAGAAAAAGCATGGCTGGATAGATTTTGATGCAGCTGCAATTCTTGATGAAAGTTCAGATGCTGTAAGAGACAGATTACTAAAGCAGATTTGTGATATTGTTTCTGGACGTGAAATTACAAAAAATGAAAAAAATGGTTATAGAGAGATTGCTATTTTCAAAGATGGTGTAACTCTTTAACATAAATATCTCCCTTTTTAATAACTAAGGCTCTGATTTCAGAGCCTTTTTTTTATTTAAATCTCATTTTCACAATATTTTCTATAATTTCAGCTGTTCCTTCTATTCCAAATGCAGAACTATCAAGACATAAATCCCGGTTATCAAAAGGAGAAGTATATCCTGGTACATAAAGTTTATGATAATTCATTCTTGATAAATCAACTTCTTTTATCATTGTTCTTGCTGTTTTTTCATTCATATCAAGCCTTTTTATACAGTTTTCAAGTCGCTTTTCATAAGGTGCATAGATATATACATTAAGATGATTCTTTTCATTTTTAGCAAATAATTCAGCACATCGCCCAACAATAATACAGGAATCTTTTTTTATTAAATCCAGTATTATATTTTTTTGAACATTGAAAATTTCATTTTTTAAGCTTGGTAATCCTAATCCCAATGGATAAAGACTTTTGAAGAATTTATTTACTTTCAGATTTTCTTCTTCATCACTTATTATTGAAACTGGAAGATTCATTCTTTTTGCTGTTTCTTCAACAATATCCCTATCCAGATATTCAACTCCTAATCTTTCAGACAGTTTTTGTGCAATCGGTCTGCCTAAACTTCCAAATTGGCGAGATATTGTAATAACATATTTTTGCATCATATTCTCCTGATATTTCTAACTATACAAGAAAGACTGAAGTTAATGATAAAATAGATAAGCATAGCAAATCCAAATAATACAAAAACATCACTTGTATGAACGAGTCCTGTACCATTGTAATTACTAGCACTTGCAAGTATCTGCTTTACTCTTGCCATTAATTCAATTACAGCCACATTTGCAAGATATGAGCTATCTTTTATGGTTGTTATTATCTGACTTAAAAGTGTTGGTAAAATATTTTTGAATGCCTGTGGGATTATTATATAAATAAAAGTTTCAAAGATATTAAAACCTTGAGATTTTGCAGCCTCAAATTGTCCTTTTGCTACAGAATTCAAACCGCCCCGGACAATCTCTGCTAATACAGAAGATGTAAAGAGAATTAAGGCTACACTAGCTTTCCATAAAAGTTTCACTTCTACAGATGTAAGTCCAAGCATTTTACGAGCAAAAAAATGTGGTGCAGGACAGAAAACAAGACAGATAAAAATCCATAAAAGTAAAGGCGTATTTCTAAATATTTCAATATATAGAGTCGAAAGAAAGGAAAATACTTTAAGATAGCCTTTTTTGCAATAATTTCTTGCAGCGGCAAATATCGACCCAAATATAATACTTACAAATACAGCTATTACTGATATTATTAATGTAAAGATAATTCCTTTTCCAAGATAAAATAATATGGAAATATTCTGCAACATGGAAAGGCTTGCTGCTAAGTTAGACATTTAAGCTTCCTCCTTTTCTTTTTAGATAATTTTCCCATGAGCTTGCAAAATGAGATAAAGGATAGCACATGATAAAAAATAGTAAGCCAGTTATGATATAAGCAGGTGCATAAGCTCCTCCTGTATTTGCTCCTGTAACAAAACTGTAGGTAACTGAAATAAGGTCTGAACCTCCTATTATATAAAGGCAAGATGTGTTTTTTATAAGATTTACAAGTTGATTTGCCATTGGAGGTAGTATGATTTTTATAGTTTGTGGAAGGATTATCAAAAACATTCTGTCAAGGTAATTAAATCCCTGACTAGAAGCGGCTTCTTTTTGTCCTACAGGAATAGCTTCTATTCCGGCTCTAATAACCTCTGCCATATAAGCGGCTGTATAAATACCAAGCGAAATAATACCTGTTGTTATAATTCCTAAACTATGCCCGCTAAATGCTAGTGCATAATAAAGGAAACAGCATTGTAATATGACCGGTGTATTCTGTACTAGTTCTACATAGATTCTTGCAATTAACCTGATAAGCTTTTTGCTGCTTGTTGCCATAAGACCAAAGGAAAGTCCTAAAGCCATGGCAAGCAAAATACCAGCAAAGGCTGTTCTAAAGGTATTGAAAAATCCCAGAAAAAAAGTGTTTTTATACAACAGAATTAGTGACCAGGCTTCTCCAGAAAATATACCAGACATGAAACAGCCTCTCTTTTTTTAATCTAATTTGTTCTCTTTTATATAAGAGCTTATAGTTCCATCTGAAAGCCATGTTTTTATAAGCTTTTCTACATATTCAGAGAAATCACTATCTTTTTTTGTAGCAACTCCATATTCCTGAGGAGAGAATTTATCATCTATATAGTGTCTAGAATCTGTGTTATAAATTGCAAGAATAGATTTATCTACACAGAAGGCATCAACTTCCCCAGCTGAAAGAGCCATTGAAATTGCAGGATAATCTTCGAACTGCTTATAATTTACTCCTGAAGTCCAGGTTGATGCATCGAATGTTTTAGCATCGAAATTACTTCCGTCTATTAAAGATGCATCTATTAAAGCTTTTGTTAAAGCTGCTGCAGATGTAGAACCTGAAGAAACACCTATCTTTTTACCAACAAGTTCTTTTAATCCTTTTATTCCAGAAGAATTTTCTACAAGAACGCTTACATAATCTGTATAATAAGCTGTACTAAAATCCCAGTTCTTTTTTCTTGCATCTGTTATGGTAAAAGTTGCAAGTACGCAGTCAATATCTCCAGAATCCAATAATTCTGTACGGGTTGCAGCTGTTACAGCAGTAAATTCAACATCAACACCAAGACTTTCTGCTATCTTTTCTGCAATAGAAATTTCAAGTCCTGAATACTTTCCTGTTAATGTATCCTGATAACCAAATCCAACAACAGCATTTTTTACACCTACTCGCAAAACACCTCTATCGGCTATTGCCTGTGTGAGAGGACCTGCTCCTTCAATAACTTTTTTACTCTCTTTTTTATTTGAACAACCAAATAATGCAAAAGAAGCCATACACAATGCCAATAAAGTCTTTCCAATTAATGTCTTTTTCATAAGAACACCTCCAAATTATTTCCTTATTATCTTGCTTAAAAACTGTTTTACCCTTTCACTTTTAGGACTTTCAAAAAAATGTTCGGGATTTCCTTCTTCTATAACCTGTCCATTTGCCATAAAAACAATTCTATCTGCAACTTGTCTTGCAAAGCCCATTTCATGTGTAACAACAACCATTGTTATTTTTTCATCTGCAAGTTTTATCATTACATCTAAAACTTCCTGTATTGTTTCAGGGTCTAAAGCTGAAGTAGGTTCATCAAAAAGTATTATCTTTGATTTTGTGCATAAAGCTCTTGCAATAGCGATTCTTTGCTGCTGTCCGCCAGATAAAGAAGAAGGATATACAAGAGCCTTATCTTTCAGTCCTACGATATCAAGATAATGATATGCTAATTCTTCTGCTTCTTTTTTGGATTTATGCTGAAGTTTACGTGGTGCTAACGTAAGATTTTTTAGAACAGTCATATGAGGGTATAAATTAAACTGTTGAAAAACCATAGACATATTTTGTCTTATTATTCTAGTTTTATTTTTATTTGTCAGTTCTTCCCCATTTATGTATACATGACCGGAACTTGGTTCTTCAAGAAAATTCATGCATCTAACAGTTGTAGACTTTCCTGAACCAGAAGGTCCTATTATTACAAGCTTTTCCCCTTCTTTTACTTCGAGATTTACATCTTTAAGGACTTCTAGCTCTCCGAAGTTTTTATAAACATGTTCAAGTTTTATCATACACACCCCTTTAGCACTTAGACAAAAAAAAAGAGGTCGCACCCCTTTTAAGGGCACGACCTCTTCGTCTGATATTCGTAATTTATAGAATTTTAATATATTTGTCAATAAAGTTCTTTAACATTATTAAAGTTCTATTTATTCTCTGCCATATATTTTTTTTATTTCAGGCGAATATTCTCCTTTTGATTCGTAAACAATAAGAGTTTTATCAACAGTTAATCGTGCTTTTGCATCTTTTTTAGCTTCTATAAGAACCATATTAGCTTCTTTATCAATGGAAGGCTGCACAAGCTGCATTTTTTTCATTTCAAATTTATATTTTTTTAATACTTCCCATATTTCAGGAAGTCTAAAAGGTCTATGTATCATATAAAAAGAACCATTCGGCTTTAATAAATGGAATGCTGCTTTTACAATATCATCAAGATTACAAAGAATTTCATGTCTTGCAATAGTTTTATATGTTATATCATTTTTTACACCATGGTCTGCAATCATATAAGGTGGATTAGAAATTACAATATCGGTTTTGAATCCGGGTAATATTTTATCAGTATCTTTTATATCTGCATTCAAAATATGTACGCGTTTTTCAAGACTATTTAGAATAACACTTCTTGAAGCCATATCAGCAGAATCTTTTTGTATTTCTATTCCCGTTATATTGGAAGCTGTAGTACAAGAAGCCATTAAAAAAGGAATAATTCCTGTCCCTGTTCCTAAATCCACTATAGAGTCTATTTTTTTATTTCCAATTCCTTTTCTTGCATAATCGCTTATAAGAACTGCATCTATTCCAAAGCAAAATCTTTTTGTGTCCTGAATTATTTTATATTCTGCTACATGAAGCTTATCTATACGTTCATTTTCTTTTAAAATTACATTCTGCATGAAATATATCCTATCTAGATTCACATTAGTTTTCTATTACTTTTTCAATAAGTTTTTATCGTTATAGTCCAAACACTTGTTTTCTTTTCTTTATATATTTTTTTGAATATCCGTAATAGAATACAAATGTTTATATTAAGTTAACTAAACTATTGTTAATAGGAGATTTTATAGATGAAAGCATTTATGGACGAGAACTTTTTGCTCGAAACACCAACAGCACAGAAGTTATTTCAGGCTTGTAAAGATGAGCCTCTTTGGGATTATCATTGTCACCTTATTCCTTCTCAGATTGCTGAAAATAAAAAGTTCAAAAATCTCACAGAAATTTGGCTTGGCGGCGACCATTATAAATGGAGACAGATGAGAACTTATGGTGTTTCAGAAGATTACATCACAGGGGATAAACCTGACTATGAAAAGTTCTTGAAGTGGGCTGAGACAATCGAACATCTTATTGGAAATCCTCTTTATCATTGGACTCATCTTGAGCTTCAGCGTTATTTTGGTATCTATGAGCCTTTAACTGTAAAAACAGCTCCTGCTATTTGGGAAAAAGCAAACAAGATGTTGCAGTCTGATGAACTTAGCGTAAAGGGTATTTTTGAAAAATTCCACGTTTATGCAGTAGGTACAACAGATGACCCTATAGATTCTTTGGAATATCATAAGTCTATAGCTTCAGGTACATCTCCAATTGGAAAGATTAATACAAAGGTTCGTCCTTCTTATCGTCCTGATAAGGCTCTTAATATCAATCTTCCAACATACAAAGATTATATTGCCAAACTTTCAGAAGTTTCAGGTATCAATATCAAGACTTCTAATGATGTTATAGAAGCTCTTACAAAGAGACTTGACTACTTTATTGAAAATGGCTGTCGTGCTTCTGACCATGCTCTTGAGTATCCACCTTGCAAAGTTGATACAGATGCAAATATTGATAAGGTTGTCGCAAGAGCTTTGAACGGCGAAGTTATTAGCGAAGCTGAAGCTGAAGCTTACAAGACTAAAGTTCTTGTTGCTCTTGGGCGTGCTTATGAAAAGAGAGGAATTGTTCAGCAGTGGCACATGAATGCTATTCGTGACAACAACAAAGCTATGTTCAAGAAGCTCGGTCCTGATACAGGTTTTGATGGTTCTCATGATAAGCCTATGGCTGAAAATCTTGCTGGTCTTCTTTCTCTGATAGAAGCTGCTGGTGGAACACCAAAGACAATTCTTTATACATTAAATCCAAAAGATTACTACACAATTGGAACAATCATGGGTTGTTTCCAGGGTGCTGGAATTAAGGGAAAGATTCAGATGGGTTCAGGCTGGTGGTTCTGTGACCATAAAGACGGTATGGAACAGCAGCTTAAGACTCTTGCTAATCTTGGTATGCTTCCAGCTTTCGTTGGTATGCTTACAGATTCCCGCTCATTCCTTTCTTATTCTCGTCATGAATACTTCCGCCGTATTCTTTGTAATGTAATTGGTGGTTGGGTTGAAAACGGAGAATATCCAAATGATATTGAAACTCTTACAAAGTTTGTAAAGGATATTTCATTTGGAAATGCTTTAGCATATTTCGGAAAATAAACTAAGCTAATAAATATT
>JAILNT010000188.1 GCA_024691265.1 Treponema sp.
CTAACATCAGAAGCACTTCCTAAAGCAATATAACCATAACGGGTTATACCAGCTATTTCTTTATATACATTTTCACTTGCAAGATTTTTCAGAAAATAATCCCTGCACTTATATTTTCCAAGAATATTTTTCTTTTTTGGTGAAAAGCTAAACGGCAATAAAGAAGCTTCTATATTCTCAGGATTATACCTATCATAATCAATAGCATTTGTGATTCCTTCTATTTCGATATGTCTATCACAAAGGATAGCTGAAAGACCATCTGTTTTTTCATTAGCAGGATCTAAAAGCTCTTTTGCATAATAAGGAGAAACCGTAGTAAGTGTTGAAAATTCTGCAGCCAATAACAAAGGTTCTATTCTTCCATTGTTACAAGCACGATTTAGCACTTCATCAGGAAGGTTTGTATAGTATTTAGCTTCATTAAAATCTTTATAACAATGATGATAGCCTGCACCAGCATTATGAATTGTTACAATACAACGAGTTTTCTCATAAATATCTTTATATTCACAATTTAAGAAAGCTGGGACAAGTGCGGTCATAGCATCTTGACAATGAATTATATCAGGTATTGCTTCTTTATTATATTTTCCAAATTCCAAAACAGCCTTCTGGAAAAGACTATTCAAAAAAAGTGAATCTTCATGACCTTCACCTTTTTTATGCTTTGGATTTATTTTTTCTTCCTGTGCAGTATAAGTATATACGGCTTCCTTCTCTGTAAAAGAAGGGTGGCGAATAAATATCATCTTTATAGACTTATATTCAGCACTATCAAAATGAACTTCATATATTTTATTGCAAATAGAAAATTTAACAGGAGTTATACAATCTTTCTTATATGAAGAAACAGAAGAAAGATTCGTGCAGCCATACAAAGGAATAAACAAATATACAGAATATCCCTCTTTTGCCAATTCTTCACATAAAGAGGCTGTCACATTTTTTACACCCCCAGACTCAGCTATATCAGCATATTCGCGGCTTACTTGCCATATGCAAAAACGAAGCATTTGTTAACCCCACTTTCCAAAAAGAAATCTTATCCTAAATTAGCGTTTTACAAAATCAGGTCTTAGGATTTCAGCTCCATTTCTATATATATGAACAGGAGTTTTATCATCAGCCATATAAGCCGTAACAAGTACTCTTATGGCTTTAGCCAAACTATTTTTCATCTTAGGCTCCTGACTACAAAAAAGAGCACAAGCAGATACATCAAAATCTATACCAGAACGGCGAAGAGCTGCAGCAGGATTACACTCTGTTAAATCATCTGTAACCGTAAATTGTATCGAAACAATATCTGAAGGAGAAAGATTATTTTCCTTAAAAATATCACTGCACATTGCTCCTACATTCTTTCTTATATCTTCAGTAGTATTCTCTGTACAAGTTGCACCTCTTATACCAAATAAACGCATTATAATCTCCTTGACTCATTTTTTATCTACAACTATCATTTGCAGTATACTGTTTTATAGGAGCAAGCCGCAAGTATAATGATACAATCGCCTTTATTTTTCAGGCTTTCAAAAAGAATCTCTCTTTTCTTTTTATTGCTGCTTACAACCTTTTTTTTGCTATTTATGACTGGGAACTATCAAAACTTCCTGGATTCAACACAAAACAGCATTCTATTTTTAATGTCTTTAACATCAATTATGCTGATAATATTTTCAGCATCATCATTCTTAGAATCTATAGTAATTGTTTTCATTAGAAAAAATCCTTTTTATTTTCTCTTTAGCTTTCAATTCATAATACAAATTATATATGCTGCAATATTATTAAGTGTATCAAGTTCTCTTTCATTCATTGCACATGGCATTCAGGCTTAAAAAATACGACAAGCAGCTTTAACAGGTAAAATAAGAACAAAATTTCCATCACAAGCTTTTATTTTCACAGATTTTCCCTCATAAGCTTTTGAAATTCTATTACTTACAGAAGGCATGCCTTTTTTATTAAAACAAGCTCCTTCCCATTCTAACCCCTCGGACTCAACAAAGCCTTTATCATAGCAATTACTAGGTCTGCAAACAGAAATATCATCATCAACTGTAAGATTTTCTATAATTGCAGTATTTCCAGCAGAAATAAAATATAAGGCTTGAGAAGCTTCAGTACCTGGAAGCCAGACATTCATAGATTTTTCCCATGAAAAAATCTCATAAATTGCAAAGAAATGATCTATCCGACCACCTCCACCACCTATCAAAGTTATAAAAGCATTACTATCAAGCTCTAAGGCTTTCTTTATAGCTAATTCTGTATCAGTATAATCTTTATCCCTTATAAAAGTCTTAACAATTTCTTTTGGGTATTTATCAAGTCTTCTTATATCATCAAGACTATCCATATCGCCAAGAATAAAATCTGCTTCAAAATCTTTACCATAAGATTCTGCCACAGCTAAGCCTGAATCAGCTGCAATAACAAAATCAGGTTTACCATGCAAGGTAAAATAACTATTTAAAGAAGCTAAACAGGGAGCTTTTCCCCCTGTAAAAACAACAATATTTTTCATATTCAAAAAGCCTTATTTTTTATATTTTCAGCAATCAATAATAATTTTTCCTTAGTATTTTCAGAAGGGTCATCAAGAACTGTTTCTAAAAGTTCATTCAAAATAAAGCCTATCTTTTTTCCTGCCGGAATACCTATCTTAATTAAATCATTACCATTTACAGCAAGCGATTTTAGAGATATGGCGGTATGTTCACTTTCAATTTTCTTTATTCTGTCAGACAATTCATTCAAATTTGCTACTGTTTCACTATTAGCAACAACAGCAGTATTATGCATTCCATAAACATCTGCTAAACGTAAATCGAATAAATCTTCTATATTTTCCGCTTTTATTCTCATGATAAAACGTCTTACGGCAGCATCTGTCCATTTTGGCTCATAATAGAACATGTGATTTTTAACAAGATGAACAACATTGTCTATTAAGCTGTTAGGAAATTTCAATCTAAAAAGTATTTCTCTTGTCTTTTCCGCAGAAACACCCTCGTGATTATAAAATGTAAAGATTTCACCTTCATCAATTTTTTCTATCCGCTTAACATCAGGCTTTCCAACATCATGAAATAAAGCTGCAAGTCGAACATTCAGCTTTTCTCTTGGAGCTCCATCACATGAATAAAACAAGTGATTTGCAACATCAAATTCATGAAAGCCCCGCACATCACTCTGAATACAATTTCTACAAGCTTTCAGCTCAGGAATAAATATATCCATTATTCCAGTCTGTTCAAGCAAAGCAAGTCCAACAGAAGGTTTTTTACTAGATAAAATCTTTACAAATTCATCTCTAAAACGTTCAATCGAAATATTTTTTATCTTATCTCTTATAGAATTATCTTCTATAGCCTTAAAGGTATTATCATCAATTGTAAAGTTCAATTGAGATGCAAAGCGTAAAGCCCTTATAGGACGTAAACCATCTTCAGAAAATCTTTCCAAAGGATTTCCCACAGTCCTTATATATTTTCTTTTTATATCATCTTGCCCGTTAAAAGGATCAACAATAGCTCCGTCTTTAAGAGAAGCTGCAATTGCATTCATTGTAAAATCGCGGCGAGACAAATCTTCTTCTATTGTAGCAGCATAAGCTACTTTATCAGGGTGACGCCCGTCTGAATAATCCGATTCTGTTCTGAAAGTCGTAGTTTCAATTTCTTCACCCATAAAATGTATAGTTACAGTTCCATGAGCAATACCAGTTGGTATTACCTTGTGAAAAATAGTCATCACCTGTTCAGGAGTTGCATTTGTTGCAATGTCCAAATCAGAAGCCTTCTTGCCTAAAAGAGTATCCCGTACTGCACCTCCAACAAGATAAGCCTCATATCCATGCTGAACAAATATAGCATTCATTTTCTGTAACACAGCTGGTATATGAATATGATTAAACATACAACAAACAACTCCTAATATTTATTTATAAGATTTTATTTCTAAATTTTATTTTACAGTCTCTGGCAAAGCTTTTTGAGTTTTTTTA
>JAILNT010000222.1 GCA_024691265.1 Treponema sp.
ACCCTACGTACTCCACGAGGAAGAGAAATCGGAGGAGCCTGCGGGCAGCTAGGAAAAGTATCAATAGTAAAAAAAGACTCAAACACACAGCAGATAGATTCTGATGATGATAATTATTAAAAAATAATTAGTTTTTATAAAAGCCTGAAAAGCAAGACTGTTTCTTCAGGCTTTTATTTTATATTTCCCAGAAAAAAAAACTTCGATTAATAAAGATTTATATAAATAGCTATTCTAACCCCTTAAAAGACATGACAATGATTATAAATCCATGTTATAATACTAGCCATGGAACACAATATGATTTTGTCGGCATCTGGCTGGAGGAAAGTTTTTGTCGAATCTGGAGATGAAAATGATTCTGGTTCAGAAATTGGTGACGATAACTCAGCACTTGTTGCCATTGCTGCTAATACATTCATAGATTATATAGTCAAAAAAACAGGCAATAGGCAGCCTTCAATCGTTTTAGGTAGAGATACTCGCCCAACGGGAACTGCTATTGCTGATATAATGATTAGAATATTCTCTTTACGAAACATTCCGATTCAATATATTGGTATCGCTGCGGCTCCTGAAATAATGGCATATAGCAAAACACAAGATGGTTTTGTATATATATCAGCAAGTCATAATCCTATTGGTCATAATGGTATAAAATTTGGTCTTGGTGACGGTGGAGTTTTATCTGCTGCAGAAGCTACTTTACTTGCAGAAGATTTTAAAACAAGATGTGAAAAAGATGATGCCATCGATGAAGCCGTTAGAATGGTTCTTGCTTCAAATGATGAAGAAGTAGACTGGTTTTATGCAGAATCTATGGCATATAAGAAAGCTGCTACAGCCGAATATCATAATTTTTCACGTGAAGTTATTTCAGCTACTAAAAATGCAAACTTCCAGAATTATGTATTTAGCAAAATACGACAGCGTATCAAATACAATTCATTAGGTATTGTTGTTGATATGAATGGCTCTGCTCGTACTATGTCTATAGATAAATCATTTTTTGAAGAATGTGGTATTACCTATTATGGAATAAATGATAATCCTGGACAAATTGTACATGAAATCATTCCTGAGCCTGAAAATCTTGTATATTGTGCAAGAGAAATGGAAAGATTGCAGAAAGAAGGTCATGAAGATGCTATTCTTGGCTACATGCCAGATTGTGACGGTGACCGTGGCAATATAGTTTACTGGGATTCAAGCGAAAAAAAGGCAAAAGTTCTAAAAGCACAGGAAGTATTTTCTCTTTCAGTACTTGCAGAGCTTTCTTTTATGACTTGTGTAAATGAGATTTCTTTACAGGAAATGTCATCACTTGAAACTTCTATTTCAAGTGAACAGAATCTTGCAATCGCTGTTAACGGCCCTACTTCAATGAGAATTGATGAAATTGCAAAGGCTTTTAATGCTAAAGTTTACAGGGCTGAAGTGGGAGAAGCAAATGTTGTTAATCTTGCAAGAGCTTTAAGGCAAAGAGGTTACGACGTAAGAATACTAGGTGAAGGTTCTAACGGTGGAACTATTACTCACCCGGCAGCAGTAAGAGACCCTCTAAACACAATTTTTGCACTTGTAAAACTTCTTACCATAAGAGATTTTATGGATAACGAAGGTTGCATGCATAAAGGTTTGTTCCATATCTGGTGTGACGCAAGGGGAATAGAAGAAAGCTATGATGATAACTTCAAAATCGAAGATATCATAAAGACACTACCTGTTTACACAACAACGGGCGTTTCTGAAAAGAGGGCTGTTCTTCATATTAAGACTTCTGACCATGGAATCTTAAAAGGAAAATTCCAAAAGTTATTTGAATCTTCATGGAAAAAGAATCTTCCTATTTTTAAGCAGCGTTATGGAATTGAATCTTATAAAGCCGTATGCACAAATGGTGTTACACAAAAATCTGATATATCAGACTTTTCTATAAGTGGCAAAGGCGGATTAAAAGTAATATTTTATGACAAGAATAATGAAGCTGTTGCATTTATATGGATGAGGGGAAGTGGTACAGAACCTGTATTCAGAATAATGTGTGATGTAAAAGGTCATAATCCTAAGCTTGAACATCTCTTGCTTGAATGGGAAACAAGAATGCTCAATCATGCAGATAAAGACTAAATATAATGTTCAGAAAATATAAGACAGGTATATAAGGAGTAATTATATGGATTCTAAAGAAATACTTGAAAGAGCCAAGAAGTATATCGAAGAAGAAAAAGATTCAAGATTCAGCAAAGAAGTTGAAGAACTTATCGCAAAAAATGATATGAAAGAGCTTGAAGACCGCTTTTATCAATCACTTGAATTTGGTACAGGTGGTTTAAGAGGTATCATGGGAGGCGGAACAAACCGCATGAATCCTCTTGAAATAAATCTTGCGACACAAGGTCTTGCAAATTATGTTATTAAGGCTTTCCCTGAAAAGGCAAAAAATGGAACTTTAAGTGCAGTAATTGCTTATGACAGCCGCCTTAATAGTGATGTATTTGCAGAAGCTACAGCTTGTATTTTTGCAGCAAACGGAATTAAAGCTTATCTTTTCACATCTCTCCGCCCTACTCCAGAGCTTTCTTTTGCAATTAGAACACTTGGAGCTGATACAGGTGTTGTTGTAACAGCAAGCCACAATCCAAGAATGTACAATGGTTACAAAGCTTACTGGAATGACGGTGCCCAGGTTATTGAACCTCATGATAAGGGAATTATCAAAGAAGTAAATGCTGTAAAAGAAGTTAAATCAATTTCAAAAGAAGAAGCTATAAAGAATGGAAAGCTCGTTCTTATTGATAAAGAAATTGATGAAAAGTTCTGGTCAATGACAAAAGACCAGCTTTTCCGTCCTGAGCTCATAAAAGAACACGCAAGCGATGTACAGGTTGTTTATACTCCTTTACACGGAACTGGTGCTATGCATGTTGAAAAAGTTCTTGGTGATTTAGGTCTTAATGTTACTACAGTTCCAGAACAGAGAAAACCTGATGGTAATTTCCCTACTGTAGAAAAGCCAAATCCAGAAGAAGCACCAGCATTGAAACTCGCTGTAGAGCTTGCTGAAAAAGAACATGCTGATGTTGTTATGGCTACAGACCCTGACGCAGACCGTTTCGGAACAGCTTTCCCAGGAAAAGACGGAAAATATGTTCTTGTTACAGGTAATCAGATGGGAGCTTTGCTTTTCGACTATGTTGTTTTAAGCCGCAAAGAACTTGGCAAGATGCCTAAAAACCCTGCCTGTATCCGTTCTATCGTAACATCTCCTTTTGTTGACCAGATTGCAAAGAAAAACGGAATTGAACTTATTGAATGTCTTACAGGTTTCAAGTGGATTGCAGCTATTGAAGCACAGTTTGAGAAGGATAACAGCAAATCTTATGTATTCGGTCTTGAAGAAAGCTATGGCTATAAGGTTGAAAAAGAAGTAATGGATAAAGACGGTGTTTCTGCTGCTGCTATGTGTGCAGAAATGACTCTTTACTGGAGAAGCCAGGACAAGACATTACTTGAACGCTTGAATGACCTTTATAAAGAATACGGCTATTTTGAAGATAGAGCTGTTTCTCAGTATTTCCCAGGAGAAAGCGGAAGTGCTGTTATGGCTGGAATTATGACAAAGCTTCGTGAAGAAGGCTTAAAGACTCTTGGAGGAAAGAAAGTTGTTAAGATTCGTGATATTAAAGAATCTATCGAATTCAATCCAGATGACAAGAGCAATTCAAAGCCTTTAAGCTTCCCAAAGAGTAACGTTTTACAGTTCTTCCTTGAAGGCGGTACAATCGTAAGTGCACGTCCATCAGGAACAGAACCAAAGATTAAATTCTACATAAACAGTACTGCACCTGTAAAAGATGGTACAGATGAAGGACTTGCAGAAGCTAAAAAGGAAACTGGAGCTTTGTGTGACGCAATCACAGCAGAGATTAAATCAATTCTCGATGCAGCATCAAAAGCATAATATTATACTTTCTGATATTAAAAAGTTATTCCGTCTATACAACGATGGAATGACTTTTGTTGCATTCGATACAGAAACAACAGGACTGCATTCATCTACAGATAGAATTCTAGAGATTGGTGCAGTCAAATTTAATAAGAATGGCGAATTGGGGATTTATTCTGAACTTATAAATCCTTTAATTCCTATTCCCAAGATAGCAAGCGATGTAAATCATATAACAGATATGATGGTTAAAGATAAGCCTTGTATAAAGGATATTCTACCTTCATTCGTTGATTTTATTTCTGGAACTGTTCTTATAGCACATAATGCACCTTTTGATTTGTATTTTGTAAATGCAGAATTAGAACGAAACGGTTTTAAGCCTATGACAAATGATGCTATAGATACATTGACTCTTTCTCGTTCAGTTTATCCTGACTTTGAAAGACATAAATTACAATATTTGGCTGAAAGATTGAATATCAATGTTCAAGATGCTCATAGAGCTTTTGATGATGCTAGAGTTTGTAAAGAAATATTTATAAGAATGGTAACTAAATAAATAGAGAACGTCCGTTTATTTTCTTAAGCGGGCGTTTTTATTTTATAAGTCTGTTTGCTCATGATAATACAAAATGCTATACTCTCGTCATTATGATTTCTTTAATAGCGTTTTTAGGTAATTACGGCAAAGAATATACTAACACAAGGCACAATGCTGCATGGCAATTTGCTTCTACACTTTCTTTTTATAATAAACTTTCATGGCAGTCAAAATTCAAGGGAGAATACGCAGTTGCAGATACTTCTTCTCTTGCCCAATGGTTTGCAGAAACTGGACTTTATACAAAAAAAGATGGCTCTGCTCCTATTGTTCCCGATTCAGCCCCGCAAAAGATTTATTTTCTAAAACCTTTTACATATATGAACTTGAGTGGAGAAAGTGTTATAGAACTTGCACATTTCTACAAAATAAAGCCTGAGGAAATTCTTGTTGTTCATGATGAGCTTGAACTTCCTATTGGAACTATAAGCTTGAAATGGTCTGGTGGTTTGGGTGGACATAACGGACTTCGCTCTATGAAATCATCTTTTGGGACTGCTGATTTCTGGCGTTTAAGATTTGGTATAAGTAAGCCTGAAAACAGAGACATTGCAGATTATGTACTTAGCAATTTTACGGAAAATGAAAAAATAGTACTATCACAGGCTTTCAGTGAAGCAGGAAGTTTACTTGCAAAGTTAATTCTTTCTACAGATCCTCAAAGGCTTATAGCATCATGGGGAAAGAAAAAGGTGGCAAGTCTATGAATGATTCAGAAAAAACGGCAGCAGCTTACGAAAGGCTCTACCAGACAATAAGGACTTTACGTGCAGAGGGTGGTTGTCCATGGGACAGAGACCAGACAGCACTTTCTATGAGACGTGACCTTATGGAAGAAGCATTTGAAGCTATTGATGCTATTACAGCTCAAGATAAAGAGCATACAAAAGAAGAATTAGGCGATGTTATGCTAAATGCAACAATGATAGCCTATATGCACGAACAGGAAGGTTACTTTACTGTTGCCGACAGTCTCAATGAACTTACTGATAAGCTGATAAGACGACATCCTCATGTTTTCAAAGACAGTGAAGGGAAATCTGAAGAACATGGTAAAAAAGCAGAAACTTCAGAAGAAGTGCTAAATCAATGGGACAGGATTAAGCAAAATGTAGAAGGCAGAAAAGGGAAAAGTATTTTAGACGAAGTACCAGAAGGCTTTCCTCCCCTCTTAAAAGCTTACAAGATGCTAAAAAAAGCAGGAAAGAAGAACTTCCAATGGACTAATCTTGATGAAGTGAAAGCAAAAGTAAAAGAAGAATGGAGTGAAGTGCAAGAGGCAGAATCAAATGTAAAAAGCATTTCTCAAGGCAAGGCTTTTACTGTAAAAGACGGCAGCAAAGAACTTAACGAAGCACAATTACATCTTGAAGAAGAAATAGGCGACCTTTTTATGGCATTAGTAAACTATTCACGTTATCTAGATGTAGACCCTACTATTGCAATGGAAAGAGCTTGCAGAAAATTCTACAAGAGATTTTCTAAAGTAGAAAGAACTATGGAAGAAAATAGTATTCCAATGGATAAGGAACACTTA
>JAILNT010000239.1 GCA_024691265.1 Treponema sp.
GGTCTTTATTTCTATGATAATACAGTTATCAACATAGCGGAAAATGTAAAACCTTCAGCTCGCGGAGAAATAGAAATAACTGCTGTAAACAATGCTTATTTAGAGGAAAATAAATTATCCGTAGAACTTCTAGGACGAGGTATGGCATGGCTTGATACAGGTACTTATGACGGCTTACTTGAAGCTTCAAATTTCATTGCAACAATAGAAAAAAGACAAGGTATGTATGTATCCTGCATAGAAGAAATATCATACAGAAATGGCTGGATAACAAGAGAACACCTGCTTGAATTGGCTGCTGGCTACAAAACAGACTATGGCAGCTATCTAAAATACATCGCAGAAAATTATTAATAACTTAAGTTTAACACAAGGAATAAATATGGCTTTCACAGCAACAAAATGTCTTATTGATGGTGTAGAAGTAGAAGGTTTATACGAAATACAGCCTAAAGTATTTGGAGATAACAGAGGTTATTTTCTTGAAACTTATAGCAAAAAAGAATTTGAAGAAATGGGACTTACAATGAATTTTGTACAGGATAACCAATCATCTTCTACAAAAGGTGTTCTTAGAGGGCTCCATTTTCAGACTCTACACCCACAAGGAAAACTTGTAAGCGTAACATTTGGAAAAGTATATGATGTTGCGTTAGACTTAAGAAATGAATCTAAAACATTCGGAAAATACTATGGCGTAATTCTCGATGGTGAAAAGAAAAATATGTTTTATATTCCAGAAGGATTCGCACACGGATTTTATGTTCTTAGCGACACTGCAGTATTTTCTTATAAATGTACAGATTTCTATCACCCGGAAGATGAAGGTGGAATTATGTGGAATGACCCGACAGTAAATATAAACTGGAAAAGCATCTCCCCTACTCTTACACCGCTTTTAAGTGAAAAAGATAAAAAACATCCTCTATTTTCATTTGATGAAAAATATTTTGATAAAAATGGAGATTGGAAAAGAAAATGATATGGCTCATAGGCTGTAACGGAATGCTCGCAAGTGAGCTAAAAAGACAATTAGAAAAAAATAATATGCCTTATGTCGGAACAGGACTTGATGTAGATATAACTGATTACGATGCTCTCTTAAAATTCGCACAATTTCACAACACAAGTCCCGCAGGAACTACAAGCCGCGATAAAATAACATGGATTATAAATTGTGCAGCTTATACAGCTGTTGATAAAGCAGAAGATGAAAGTGAACAGGCTCGTCTTGTAAATGAAGTAGGTCCAACAAATATAGCTCGTGTTGCACGTATAATAGGAGCAAAACTTATTCATATATCAACTGACTATGTATTTGACGGCAAAGCTTCAAGTCCGTACACAGAGAATATGCCTCTTTCCCCAACAGGAGTTTATGGAACAACTAAAGCTGCAGGAGAAAAAGCTGTACAAAAAGAAATGACACAGTATTACATACTTCGTACAGCATGGCTTTATGGTTTTGACGGAAAAAATTTTGTATACACAATGACAAAATTATTCGGTTCAAAAGATGAAGTTAAAGTTGTATCAGATCAGAGAGGAACTCCAACTTGCTGTATAACACTGGCACAGACTATAATTTCGATTATACAAACCGCACAAAATGCCCATAAATTATTTGGACCTCATGCAGCACTCCCTTACGACATCTATCATGTTACAGACGAAGGAGAAACTACATGGTATGAATTCGCAAAAGAAATCTATCGTCTTGCAAGAAAATACAAGAAAATAGATAGAGAATGTACAATAACACCATGTACAACAGAAGAATACGGAGCAAAAGCACCTCGCCCAATGTATTCAGTTTTGAGCAAAAAAAAGATACAGTCAAGTCTTAATATAAAACTTCCTAAATGGAAAGACAGTCTTGAAAGATTCTTTAAGGACAACAATTTTTCTATAAAATAAATACAAATATTCAGGAGAAAACAGAAGAAAATGAGAAAACTGCAAAACATAATGATTACAGGTGGCTGTGGCTTCATAGGCTCAAATTTTATTCACTACCTTTTTGGACATTCAACAAGTGGAAACGAAGCTTTTACAGACAGTAACTTCTCTGGAAAAGTAATCAATGTAGATTCATTAACATACGCTGGCAATGCAGAAAATCTAAAAGATATAGATGAAGCATTCGGAAATGGCTGCCAGGATAAATCAAAACAGAGATACTTCTTTGAACAGGTAGATATATGCGACAGAAAAGAAATTGAACGTGTAATGTCGCAATATGATATAGACACAATTATACATTTTGCAGCAGAAAGCCATGTTGACCGTTCTATTTTGGGACCTGAAACTTTCTTAAAAACAAATATCATGGGAACTTACACACTTCTTGATGTTGCCAAAAATTACTGGAAATGCAGTTTAGACAATATAAGAGACGATGTGCTATTCCATCACATAAGTACAGATGAAGTATATGGTTCTTTAGGAGAAACTGGCTACTTCATGGAAACTACAGCCTATGACCCAAGAAGTCCTTATTCAGCAAGTAAAGCTTCTTCTGACCATATTGTAATGGCATATCACCATACTTATGGACTCCCTATTACACTTTCAAACTGTACAAATAACTATGGTCCATATCAGTTTCCTGAAAAACTCATACCTTTAATGGTATTAAACATGAAAGAAGATAAAGCTCTTCCTGTTTATGGAGATGGAAAAAACATAAGAGACTGGATTTATGTTGAAGACCATAACAGAGCTGTATGGCAAATCGTAAAGAACGGTAAAACCGGCGATAAATATAATATTGGCGGTGAAAATGAATGGACAAACATTCAGCTTATAGACAGGCTTATTGAAATTGTAACAAACCTTACAGGAAAATCTGAAGCTAAGATTCGTAATACAATCAAATACATAAAAGACAGACCTGGACACGATAAAAGATATGCTATCGACTGTTCAAAAATAAAAACAGAACTCGAATGGGAAAGAATGATGTCATTTGAAGAAGGTCTTTTATGTATTTGATTGTATTACGAATCTTAGCTTCAGATTTTCCTGTAAGGTTTGTTACAATTTCAATAAGCCTGTCTATAAGCTGAATGTTTG
>JAILNT010000243.1 GCA_024691265.1 Treponema sp.
AGGAATATTTTCAATTTCACTTGTTATAGAGGTTGTCCAAAAACCTATCTTATATTTATTAGTTTTATTTATTTTATAATTAGTTCGGCTATTTGTTTTTTCAGGCTTTTCCTTTGGAGCTGAAGAAGATGTATTTGCCGCGTATGTTGGATAATAAGAGATAATTTGCATATTGAATGTATCGACATAAAAAGACCTCCATATTAGAATATTCAAAGTTATGGAACAAAAACAGCAAAGAACATTTTCGATATGTATTGCTATAGGTTTATTAGCAGGTGCATTTCTAAAATTTTTTATAATAGACATAATTCACATATCAGGTTCTTCTATGTCTCCAACCATAGAAAATGGAGCAACTCTCATTGTAAATAAATTATCATACGGTTTAGATTGTCCTTTCGGCGATAAACTATTAATCAGCTGGGCAAAACCACAAGCCGGTGATATCGTAGTTTTTATGCGAGAAAACAATATGGTAATAAAAAGATGTCTTGCCGTTGAAGGAACAAAACTGGAATATTCAACAGAATCAGGATATACTTTGAACATAGATGACATAAGTATAAAACTCACCGCAGAACAATATTATCGTATGAAGGATTCTACAGAAGTTCCAAAAGACACAATACTTGTCATAGGTGATAATCACGAAATATCAGTCGATTCCAGAACTTATGGATTCGTATCTACAAAAAATATACTGGGAAAGGTTCTCTTAAATGAATAATTTTTTTTCAAAATGGCGTATCATAGTTCTTGCAATATTCGGCTGTCTTTTTATTGCAGCAATATACTTAAAATATATAAAATTAGCATTTACTCCTTTAGTTGATATTCCAAATATCTCACCTTCTACAGAAAGAGGTTCTATTTTAGACAGAAATGGCAAAAAACTTGCAATACAAACAGATTTCTATCATCTTGGAGTATCTCCAAATCTTATAAATGATAAAGAAGATTTTGCAAAAAAGATTTCCCCAATTATAGGGATAAACGAAGAAGATATTCTAAATACTCTAAAAAATGCAAAAAATTTTACATACCTTAGAAAAAAAATGGATAGAATCAGCTATGAAGAAATAAAAAAAGCCATAGATGAAACAGGTTATTCTTCTGTTGTTAACTATGACCAGATTCCAGGTCGTATATATCCTGAAAATGCTCTTGCTTCACAGCTAATAGGCTTTATGGGAAATGATGGAGTAGGACTTTCAGGTATTGAATATTCAATGCAGGATACTCTTTCACCACAACTTACATCAGATATAATTCAAGAAACTTATGGTCAAAATGTATATCTTACGATAGATGCAAACTTACAATTTAACCTTGAAGAAATAGCAAGGGATACAATGAGACAGACTCAAGCAGAAAGCATGATGATGCTTGTTGCAGATGCAAAATCAGGAGAACTTTTAAGTTACATAAGTTTACCATCAGCAAATCTAAATGAATACACTTCAGCCTCTCAGGCACAAACTGTTGATAGACCAGCTGTAACAGCTTATGAACCAGGTTCTGTATTCAAAATCTTTACAGCAGCATCTTTTCTTGATGCTGGAGTAATTACAGATAAAGATGCTTTTCTTTGCGATGGAATATATGAAAAGACAACAGCATCAGGAGAAAAGATACGCATAACTTGTCTTGGACAACATGGACTTGTAACAGTTAGAGAAGCTTTACAGTATTCTTGTAATGATGCAATTGCACAAATGAGTGATTTAATGGATACTCCCCAATTTTTAAATCGCCTTAAAAGACTCGGATTTGGAGAAAAAACAGGAATTGAATTACCAGGAGAAACAAAAGGTTCCGTAAAAAAAGAAACAGACAAATTCTGGTCAGCCCGTTCAAAGCCAACCATGGCAATCGGACAGGAATTAAGTGTTTCTGCCCTGCAAATTATACAAGCAGCAACTGCAATTGCAAACAAAGGAATACCTATACAGCTTACAGTTATATCAAAACTTACAGACCACAATGAAAATATTTTATTTGTACATAAACCTGTTTACAAGCAAAGAGTATTTTCTGAAGAAACAACAAAAATAATATTAAGTGACATGGAAACTGTTGCAAAAATAGGAACAGGAACAAAAGCCTCATTAAAAGACATATCTATTGGAGTAAAAACAGGAACAGCCCAAATGGCAGACCCTGTAAACGGAGGTTATAGCGATACAGACTTTCTTTCAAACTGTATAGCAATCTTCCCTGTTGAAGAACCTGAAATAATTTTATATATCGTCATAGAAAAAGCAAAGGGTGAAACTTATGCCGGTAGAATTGTAGCACCAGTAATAAAAAAAGCTGCTGACGTTATAATTGACCATATAGGAATGGATAGAGCTGGAGCAATAGGTGTTACTCATACAGGAAAGATATCAATAAAAAGTAATCAGCCGATAGTTATAAAAGATGTTGTACCTGATTTTTCCGGTTTATCAAAAAGAGATTTACTTTCATTAGTCCAGAGAAATGATATTCA
>JAILNT010000266.1 GCA_024691265.1 Treponema sp.
GAATTGTTCTCCATCGGAAAGCCTTTTATACAGTTTTTTAAAATCTTCTATACTATCAGAATGAATAAATCCTAAATTTATTAAAGATTCTGGCATAGAATAAAGTTTTTCTGGAATATTAAATTCTTTTCTTAACTTAAGACCAAAATGGCAACAAGCTTCTTTTATATCGTATTCCCAATAATAAGCATTACCATTATATGCAATGCATTCAAGCTTACGATTGGCATCTGCAAGAGATTTTTCCGATGCCTCGAATTTTTTACATAATAATCTATATTTTCGTTTTTGATAAAAAAAAACGACTGCCAAAACAGTCATAAGCAATAAAATTATGGCATATGGCAGTATTGATAATAAACTCCACATCATACTATTAGTATAACATGGAGTTTATAAAAAACTTAGTCTAACTTTGTCAATTCGACATCAAAAGCAATATAAGCATTTCCTGGAATACCAGCCTGTGGTACACCATATGCTCCATAAGCAAGTTCTGGAGGAATTACAATCTTGCGAGTTTCTCCAACTTTCATATCCTGAACCATGATATCAAAGCCCTGTATCATTTCTCCAGCTCCTACATTAAAGTCAAGAGGTTCATGTCCCTGAGAATGCATTCCTTTTGAAGCATCAAAAACCATACCATTCTGTAGATAGCCAATATATTCAACAGTAGCATGCTTGCCTTTACCAGCTTTATCGCCGCTACCTTCTTTTTTTATAAGGTAATAAATGCCATTAGAATCCTTTGTACAATCCTTTACAAATTTTTCAAACTGAGCTTTCTTAATTTCTTCATTCTTTGCAGAAACTTCTTTACTCAAGCGGTCAAAATCAGCCTGTGTAGCAGAGAACTTTTCAGCATCAGCACCCTGACGAATAATTCTTATGCTTTTGATTTTATTATTCTGCAAAACACTATTTACAACTTTCTGACTCTCATCATCAACAACACGTCCGAATATTGTATGCTTTCCATTAAGCCATGTTGTAGGAACAATAGTGATGAAGAACTGACTTCCATTTGTATTTGCTCCAGAATTTGCCATAGCAAGATAACCAGCCTTGTCAAATTCGAGACCATCAACAATTTCATCAGCAAACTTATATCCAGGACCACCTGTTCCATTACCCTTTGGATCTCCACCCTGAATCATAAAATCTTGTGAATCACCATTAGCCTTACTTATTACACGATGAAATTTGAGTCCATCATAAAAAGGCTTTCCATTTGCAGCATCAAGTGTACCTTCTGCAAGTCCAACAAAGTTTGTTACTGTTAAAGGAGTTTCCTTGTAAAATAACTCCATTGTAATAACACCCTTATCTGTAGAAAGTACAGCAAAAATACCGTCCTTTCCCTCGATAGCCTTACTAGGTTCTACATTAACTGTTTCACTCATAGTTGCATTCTCACTTACGTTTTCCGTCGAATTTTCAGCGTTTTTCACATTTTTATCTGTAGAATTGCATCCATATAAAAAAACAACCGAAAAAACAGATATAAATGCAATCAATAAAGCTTTTATTTGATATAACTTCCTAAACATCTCAAAGACCTCCACTCATACTAGAATTGCATGACAAACCAGGAACAAATGGCTTCCAATCTTGAAGTAAATGACTGATTTAAATGTTTTTCCAACAAAGGAACTGCTGGAAACTTCACTTGCATAGGCATATATATCAAGAATTTGTCTCCACAATCTATTATGACAAGTGATATTTTCAAATTTTCTGGCTCAACAGCCTTTATGAAATATTTAATCCAGGCCACATTTGTAAATGTTGTAAGAACTTCATTTTCAGATTGCCTGTAATTAAGGCGATAATTACATTCTCCGAATTTGTTATCGTCCATCATGCAGTAGGAAACTAATCCATCAGCATTACCCTCTATAGGATCAGCAACTCTGGTTGTATCATCTGGACCTTTTATAGAATAGATATGCTCATAAAGTGTTTCATATTTTTTTGCACTATTGGAATAGTATTGCATACCTTCCATTTTTGAAATCGACCGGCAAATTCGAGATGCATTAGCAATGCTTATGTCATCTCCTTTCCGTCCTTTCAATTTACTATTTGCGGAAAGACGATTTTTATTTATTACATAAAGACTTTCAACTACAAAAACAGGTTTTGTATTTGCTGTCCATTGATTTTTGGTGAGAAGGGCTAAAGGGGTATTAGGAATAAGCTCGAATTTTACATCATCAGCTTTATAACTAGACCTTCTTATAACTTCCTTCCCGTCCAATTCTTTTAGAATGGCAGCTGGAAGAATATCCTCAATTTTGTATGATTCTGCGAAAATACAACCAATAGTTGCAGAAAGCAACGTTATAACTGATATAATTTTCTTAATCATCCATACTGCCTCTCTATATTTTTTATCTAATACCCTTATAAAGTACTCTTACCTGCTTATATAAACCATCACCTTCGCTTTTGGTTTCAACATCAGGAATATCATTTAAAGTTGTATGAATTAAACGACGTTCAAAAGGATTCATTGGTTCAAGTAAGATAGAATTTCTTGAAGAACGAACTTTATCTGCTGTTGTATAAGCAAGACGAACTAAAGACTCTTCACGTCTAATTCTATAATTTTCAGTATCAAGAATAATTCTTACATCTTCGCGACCAAGACGACCTGCGTATACATTTACAAGAAGCTGCATAGCATCAAGGTTCTTACCTTTGCGTCCAATAAGAATTGATGAACTTGAAGAATTCAATTTAAGTCCAATCTTGTGCTCTTCACGGAACATGATATCAACTTTTACATCATATCCCATCTTAGTAATCAATTCTGTTACAAATTCGACAAGCTTTGATTCAAATTCATCTTGAGGCATTGGATTAGCAACAAGACTTGAAGAAGATACAGGAGATGAATAAGCTTCTTTCTCTTCTACAGGCTTAGAATCATCAAGTGTATGAACACGAATCTTTACAAATCCCTTTTTAAAAAGAGTATTTTTTTGAGTTTCAAGAATTTCAACATCAAACTGGTCTCTCTCAAGTCCCAAATCATTGGCTGCCATCTCAATAGCATCTTTTTCGGTCTTACCTTCGTAGTCTTTGACCATATATATATAACTCCTATATAAAATTATCAATCATAAAGCCATAAAGCAGATAAAACACAGCTAAGTAAATCTATATAAGACTTCTTTTTTCTATTTCTTTCCCTTAGAGGTTTTTGAAACAGTAAACTTCGAAACATTCTTACGAGAATTCATTTCTGCACGCTTTTTATTCATCATGTTATTAATGATAATCTGCTGAATCATCTGAATTATGTTACTTGTTGTCCAGTAAAGAAGCAGACCTGCAGGAGCATTATAGAAAATAAAGAAGAAGAAGATAGGCATTCCATACATCATCATCTTCATCTGCTGAGCATTTGCACCTGCTGAAGAAGGATTCATACTCTGAGATATTTTTCCATAAACAAGCTGTGTAATAACATAGATAATTGGTAAAATTCTAAGCTGATTCCAATTTAGGAATGGAAGAGAATTTTTGAATGTATATACGCTATCACCAGCAGAAAGGTCTGGAATCCAACCAGGAATAAATGTAGAACCTCTAAATTCAAAATAATTATTAAACAGCTGATACAAAGCCAAAATAATAAACATTTGAACAACTAAAGGTAAACATCCACTTAAAGGATTATATCCGATTTTCTGATATAAAGCAGACATTTCGGCATTTAATTTCTGAGGATTATCTTTGTATTTATTCTGTAAAGCCTGTATCTGTGGCTGCAATTCCTGCATTTTCAATGTGCCTAAAGAGCTATTTCTTGTAAGAGGGAACATAGCAGCCTTAATGAGAATTGTCATTATGATAATAGACAAGCCCCAGTTATGAACAAGTTTGTTTATAAATTCGAGAACATATTTAAGAATAATCTCAATCCAAGAAAGCCAGCTGCTTGCAGCACTTTCATTAAGCTTGAGTTCTGAAAGCCCCCATGCATTACTATCTTTTGCATTGTAAGAAACAAGTTCTTTTTCATTTCTAGGACCTACATAGAAATAATATGTATCAACAGTATTTTCTCCAATAGGACCTCTAGTAAGCATTACCTGGGCATTAGCATAATTATTACTTTCAATAGTTGTAGAATAATGAACAGGAAGCAAGGTTTGTCGAGTTTTATCTTCAGGAACAGCAATTATTTCAAAATATTTTCCTGCAATACCAGTCCATGTGTAGTCTTTATTGTATTCTTTTATTTGATTTGAACCTACGCCAACATATTTCCTTTTACCATTTGTATAAGCCATAAATTGACGTGATTCATATTTATTTTGCTTAGGGTCATAATGAGGACCAATCTGAGGAGAAGTTCTCAATGTATAGCCAAAACCATTAACGTTTAATGCACCTTTTTTAGAACTTCCGTCAGCATTTGTGCCATAATCTACACGGACATTCATCTTGAACATATAATCATCAGGTTTGAAAGAATACTCTTTTACAAGTGTAAATTCATTATCCTTTCCATCTTCACCAACACTCTTATATGTGCGATAAAAACCAATTGTGTAATCATCAATTTTTTGAACAGAAAAAATATCACTAATTATAGGAGAAGAAGAATCTCCAAAAGAAAGGGAAAAGGCTCTGTTATTTTCTGAAATATTATCAGCCATTTCTACACCACGATATTTTGTAACGCCGTTTTCTTCATAAGAACGGTCTGTATCCTGATGTTCAAGAAGCTCATAACCAATTATATCGCCACCAACATTACTTAATGTTATACGGGCTTTATTTGTTGTAATAGTATATTCTTCAGCCTTTAAATTTTCATCTGATTCTGAAACAGAAAACATTTTATTATCAGAAGACTTATCCTCAGATAAAGCACTTGTATCTGTAGCTGATTCAGAAGGTGTATCCACAAAATCCTGCTGTACAGGAGTAAAATATTTAGACTGTATAAACAACGCACCAACTAATACGACTGTAGAGAGGCCTATCGCCAAACCAGTATTTTTATCCATAAAGTATGCCTCATTATTTATGGCAATCACGGAACTGGATCATAGCCACCTTTACAAAAGGGATTGCAGCGTAGTATCCGCCAGATTGCCAGAACAAGCCCCTTAAAAGGACCATATTTTGTTATAGCCTCTAATGCATATTGAGAACAAGAAGGTCTAAACCTGCAAACTGGAGGAAATAACGGAGATATACAGACTTGATAAATACGAATAAGCGTACAGAGGAATTTCTGTAAGAGTCGTTTCATTCTTTGAGCAATCCTGCCTTTTCACACAATGCACGAAATTGGTCACACCGCGAATGGAACGAATCATTTCCAGGATATACTAACAAAAGCATGTCATATCCTGTGTTCAGGTGTGTTTTAAAACTACGATAGATTTCACGGCTAAAGCGTTTAGACAAATTTCTGTCTACAGCTCTACCATATCCACGCGGAAGAGGAAATCCGATCCGGTTAAAGCCAAGATCATTTTGTGCGTAAAAGAGCTTTGCCCCCTGTACGCTTGCCCGTTTTCCGCATTTAAACAGATTATGTATATCTTGGGGACGCTTTATTTTCTCTTTTCTAGTAAAACGTCCCGAAGCTGACAAGCCTGTTTTCATGCTCGCCTATAAACTCAGTAAGGTTTTTTCTCGTCAGAAATAGTCAATTTTGCACGACCCTTTGCACGACGACGAGCCAAAACTGCACGACCTCCACGAGTTGCCATGCGAGCACGGAAACCGAATTTTCTATTGCGCTTAACTTTGCTTGGTTGATATGTCCGTAACATAGAACACGTCTCCTTATAAAAATAAATTCAAAAACTAATGGTAGTGTCCCACTATATCACTATTTTTTTGAATTGGTCAACATATCATTTTTTAATTCATCAAACTTCTTTTGAAGTTCGGGAGGTAAAACAGATTTTTTATCGTCCTTTGATTCATTTATTTTACTATTCTTGAGATTGTATTTCTCAAGAAGTTTATCTTCGGCATCTATTCTGTTCTTTAAGGAATCCATTCTTTGTTCTTCAGAAGGCTGATATAAAACACCAACATCACAAAGACCTGCATTACTGCCTTTTACACGGAATGCAAGTGTGTTAACAGAAAGAGAAGGTAATTTTTGATGTATCAAATATAATATTCTTTTTTTATGCAGCTGAATCATTTGAATCCAGCCTGGATGGTCTACTTCAACTAAAAGAACTCCATTTTTCAAATCAACTACACGGCTATGGTCTGCCATATTTACAGTATTACAATGACGGCTATTTATACTTGTAAGAATAGTTTTCCAGGTATCCAGCATTTTCACACTGTTTTCCATATCAGCTATTCTTAGATTTGGGAAAATTTCATTTACTATTTGTGAAAATTTAAAAGGCTCATCAATAAAACTTTTCATTCGGTTACAACTCTCCAGAAAATATTTGGCTTTTAACTTTTTCTCTCAAAATCTTCAGTCCACAAACCTTCTGAAATTCTATATATGCGGGTATCATTATGAATATAATTTTTATAAGGTTCTCCAGGTAAAAATGTACAAAAAAGCTGGTCATATTCAGGCAACAAGCTTGTTATTTTTTCTCTTTTTACAGGGTCAAGTTCCAGTAAAACATCGTCCATAAGCAAAATAGGTTTCTTACCAGTAACTTGAGTATAAAATACCCCCTGGGCAATTCTAAGTAACAAGCTTATCAATCTTCTTTGACCTGTAGAAGCCTGAGGAATAAAAGGGGTACCATTTCTCAAAAATCTTATTTTATCACGATGAGGTCCACTCATTGTGGTATTCATTCTTATATCTAATTCATGTCGCTTTTCAAAATGTTGTAATACTTCTTCAGGAGAAGGAAAAACATAACCTGAAATTTCATCTTTTTTCTGCCATGCAGGTTCATAGCTTATTACAAGATTTGAAATACCTGTGACATCTTCAAAAAGCTTACCAAAAATCTTATTAAATTTATATATGGCATCACGCCTTTTTCTTTCAAGTTCAAGACCAGGAGCTATCATTTGCATGTCATAAACAGAAAGAAGTTCATACTTTTGATTTTTCAATATCTGATTACGACTTTTCAATAATTTTCTATAACGTCTAAGAGTATCAAGATACAATACATCATACATACTAAGACTTTGGTCTATAAAAAATCGTCTTCTTTCCGGCATACCAACAGCAAAATCTAAATCACCATGGCTAAAAAGAACACATGGTATAGTATTGATAAGCTCTTTTCTATCTAGAACTCTTTTACCATTTTTCTCTATCTTTTTTTTATTAGATTTAACACTTATAATAACAGAGTTAGTAGTTTCATTTTCTTCTCTAAATAAAGAACGGACACTCATTTCTTTGTTACCATTCTTTATAATTTCATTCTCAATATGAGTTCTAAAAGAACTTCCATAAGAAGAATAATAAAGAGCTTCCAAAAAATTACTTTTACCTTGACCATTTTCCCCAACAAAAAAAACTTCTTTTGCTAGTAAATCAATAGTATCATTCTTAAGATTTCTAAAATTATATAAAGATAGAGAAAGAAATGGCATTTATTATTCCGATTGCATAGGCATTATAACATGAAGAAAATCTTCTTTAGGTTCAGAAAGGAGAGTTAAAGCTCTTAAAGCTTCACTAAACTCAATTCTTACACGCTCAGCAGTAATTGCTTTTAAAGGTTCCTCAAGATAATGGTAGTTAAGTGCAATTGTAATTTCTTCCCCATCATACTGACAAGGTATTTCTTCATCTGCACTTCCAAGTTCATCAATCTTAGATGTTATTTTTAAAACACCAGGCTTTACATTAAAAAATACTTTAGAAGACTCTCTTTCAGACATCAAAGCAATACGTTTTAATGCATCTTCAATATCTGATTTCTGAAGCTGAAAATTAAAAGGTTGATTTTCAGGAATAACTCTCTGATATTTAGGGTATTGACCATTTATAAGGCTTGAAAAGAATTTATAATTTCCAAATTTTACAAAAATTTCCTTTTCTTTTATACAAAGAGTTATAGTTCCTTCATCAGGAGCATGTTTTAAGATAATGCTTAAGATTTTTGTAGGCACTATAGATGAAGGGAAAGCAGGAAGTTCTGTTTCAAATTCTTTTTCATCAATAGAAAGTCTTCTTCCGTCAGTTGCTGCTAAAACAAGTTTATTTTCATTTTTTGTAAAATAAACACCAGTCATAAAGAATCTTGTTAAATCTTTACTTACTGCAAAAATTGTTTGATTTATCATGCTTTTTAATTCTTTTGCAGGTAAATCCATTGTATTTTCCGAATTCCATTCAGAAATGTTGAATACCGGGAATTTTTCAGCAGACATGGCTTTTACTTCAAATTTGATTTTTTTTGTTGAAATCGAGCGTATTTTTATAGTCTTTTTCTGGTCATCACTTTCCTGCTGTTCAAATTCAACATCTCCTGATGGTAATGCTTTCAAGATATCCATAAATTTCGAACAAAAGACTATAGTAGTTCCTTCTTCTATTATATCAACTGGTATTGATGATTCAAATCCTAAATTTTTATCTGT
>JAILNT010000350.1 GCA_024691265.1 Treponema sp.
TAAATCAAAGAAGGTATATAAGACCAAATAAAAAACAAAACCACAGATATTAATCTAAATCGCAAGTGATTTGTTAAAAAGAACATTCTGGCAATATACTTAAGTCCCATGACAAAGGCCATAAAAAGAAAAGGAACACAAAATAATTCAAAAGAAGTAAATACTTTTGTATGTGTAAATAATTCATAAGGCAAATGTATTATATAAAACCCCATCATTACAGGAATTATCATATCAGCCTTATATACATCATCATTTTTTCTGAAAAGTAGGCTTGCTAGTGCATAGCAAAAGATACACGGGAAAAAAATGCTATACAAATAAAAATTCATGCTATTTTTACATATAGAATCAACATGTATATCAGATTCAAGAATCAAAAGCATTCTAATAATACACATTATAACAGCAAGCATTACACCCAATAATAAAGCTGGTAAACTCTTAACCCCAGCAGATTTTTTTTTACTTGTTAACAATATACCATAAAATAAAGGCAAAGCCAGAAACATGAATACTTTCATATAGTTACCGTATCATAAAAAAGCAAAATATGCCAACATTAAAATATGTCAATTATAAATAAAAAAGGCTTCACCCAAAACTGAGTAAAGCCTTATCATCTCCTAGGCGAATTGAACGCCTGTTGTCGGGATGAAAACCCGATGTCCTAACCACTAGACGAAGGAGACATATTCAGCAATCGCTGACTTTGATATAATATAACATACAAAATATTTTGTCAACAACTTATTACATATTCATATCAAATTTTTTCAAAATTTTATTTCTTAGAATCTTACAATCATTATCATCAAGCCCAAGCTTTTTTGCAGAAGCTAAATCATCCATAGCTTCTTTATACTTCTGCATGCCATAATAAACTAAAGCTCGTCTATATCTTATATGAGACTGATATTCATTAAGTTCAAGAGATTTTGTAAAACTTATTAAAGCCTTATCATTCTCTCCAAGAACACTATAAACAATACCTTTATAATATAAAGCCTTAAAGCTTTTTGGGTCATTCTTCAAACTCTCATCAAAGTCGCAAAGAGCTTCCTGATAGCAACTTTGTGCAAAATATGCCATACCACGATGCTTCAAAATAACTGCAATTACAGGAACAGGAGGTTTTGGGTCTGCATTAAGAATACTTGTATAAATCATAATAGCTTCATCTAAATGACCAAGATTATGTGCATGTAAAGCTTCAAGCAGCATATCATCTAATGTTCCACGAACATAAGGAGAAGGTCTATTTATTTGATCTGGTTGTAATACAGCTTTTCCCCCCACAGCCATAGAATGAGCAAAAACATCTGCTTTTTCATAAAAACTATTACGCCTATGCTCTAACTCAGACTGCATTTTTTTCTGATAATCTCTAATTTCTTGAAATATTATATCAGATAAAGTCAAACTAGCATTTATAGAAGCCAACTTTCTTCTTAAAGGTAAATCAACAGGAGAAAAATCAGCCTTATAAACAAGCTCATGTTCAACTTCTGCCCAAGCATCTTGTAAAATAGTTCTAATTTGAATTTCACAAACAGTATCAGGAGACAAAGGATATTTTTCTCTATCTTCTTCAGGATAACAATCAGCAGGAACAGCTATCAAAACATGAACAGATTCATAGCCAAATTCTCTAAAATTCTGGTCTGCACCTTTACGTTCAATCTCTCTTACATCAAAATTCTTGACTAACTGTTTTTCAACTTCTGATAAATCTTCTAAAAAAGCACAAATTATACGAATACCCATCATATCCGTTAATTGTGTTAAATGCGTATTAGCAATAGCCTCTTCAGGTCTTTGCCGTAATATTTTCTTATAATAACTATCAAAAGACTTTACTCTAGATTTATAAGTAGGCATTGAAGACAGCTTTACAACCCCTTTTAACTTTCCTTCTATCGCTGTCAATATTTTTTTTAAATAAGGCTTATAATACTCATAACGAGAATATACAGCTTCCCTTTCAGGAACTTGTGTTGTTAAATCTTCCATACAAAAAAGTTTAACACACTTTTTTTCAGATAACAATCAAAAAGACTTTTATGCATACACAGATAAAAAAAAGACCGTCTATCTATTGATAAACGGTCTTTCATCTAAAAGCTAAATACTAGCTAAGATTACTCCTGAGCTGCTGTTGTAGCTGCTGGAGCTTCTTCTGAAGAAGATGCTTCACCATCTTCTGCGAAGTCAACTTCTGTAGCCATCTTAGCCTTCTCTAAGTAGCGGTTAACCTGCTTTGAACCGAAGCGAGACATCTCTTCGTTCTGACGAGCTGTTTCCTTCTGTGTGATGATTCCCCAAAGGTCTTCATCAGCAATATCACGCTCTGTAGAAAGCAATGCTTTGTCGTAAATAATCTTAACGTCTCTGAAGTATCCGATGAAATCTCCACCAACATCACTAGCATCACGGCTAATCTGGAAACCTTCGAACTTTACAAATGGAAGTCCACGTGGATAGAGCGGGATAACGCGGATTTCGCGAGTACGAACTTCAGAAATATAATCTGGGTTGTCCCAGCGAAGCTGTCTCCAACCGTCAAACTTTAATGTACCCATATCATAGCGGCGTGTTACACCGTCTGTATCAGAAATAAGAACATAAAGTCTGTGTGGGAAGTTTTCTCCCAATGTGTTTACAGCAACTGATTTGAGTGTACCAACGTTCTTTACAACGCCATATCCGTCCTCAAACAATGTCTTTCCACTTGCCTTTTCTTCATCTGTCTGTTCCTGGCGAACACCATTTTCATCAGCAGATGCGAGAGGTTCATAAGCAGGAATATTAAATGCAGGAACAATCTTTGCATTTGCATTTACAGCTGCAGTTGGGAATACTACACGTACACCCATGATATTCTTACCAGCAGCAGCATTGCGAGATTCACTGCTTACAGGTGCTGCACGAACTGTTGAAGTTCCAACACTTACTACATTACGAGCAGATGAGTTCAATACAACTTCCCATTCTGGAAGAGCAAGTGAAGTCTTCATAAGAGCCTTCTGCTCGTCTGTGTAAGTTGTACCAGCAGATGCTGCATAATCCATTACTGTGTGGCTATTCTGTGTAGGATTGCCGTTTTCGTCTGCACAAGTATCAGCATCCAACAATGTGAAATCGATGAGTGTTGATTCTTCTGCAAATGCAAGTGCGCCTGCAAGCATCATAGCCGCTGTTGTTAAAATGAAAGTCCTCTTCATTCGAAGCTCCTTTAATACACTTTGATGTAGCCTTGTATAGTTATACAGTATCTATTAACATAAGTTTTTTGTCAACGACTTTTTTAATTCCCGCTATATAAGCCGTCGTAAGAAACTCACATATCATAGACTATCTGTTTACCATCAATAAACATCTCTATTGTATCTATATTTCCGAAATTTTTCAAAATATTCATCTTAAAAAATCTCGAACCATCCTTTATTGACATTGCACCACCCTTTTCAAGCAATGCATCACGAGAAAGACCTACATATAGAACATTTTTCTGAACAAAACAAAACTCAGCACGTGTACCCAAAGAAAAAAACGGCTGGTATCTATTTGTTATAGGTCCAAGCAAAAGCTCATCAACAAAGTATTGTATTTCGCCCTGAACCGGGTCTTTTGGGAAAGCTCTTATTTCTGTATAAATAGATTTCCCTTTTTTATTAGAATCGTCATTAATATCATCAGTCTTTAATTTAAGCATTGAAAAATAAAAAACTTTTCTATTTCCAAAATCATTACTGACTCTATTATTCGAACTATCAGTTAAGTATTTTAACACAGAAAAACAAAAAAACACAACAAAAGCTATAAAAAATATTTTTATTAAAATTTTATTTTTCCCCGAATATAAAGCCTTTCCGGACTCTATTTCTGAAGTATTATTACTTATCATATTATCAGACATTAATTACTACCTGTAAATCCTCTAGAACGTTCAAAATGCGTAACAAACGCAGCAAGCCCATTATATATTCCATCAGAAACTTTTTTCAAGTATGACTTATCATATAATAGCTTGGCTTCTTTCTCATTAGTTAAAAATCCAGTTTCAATAAGAACTGCTGGCATTTTAGCATTTCTAACGACAAACCACTCCTCAGCTTTTATACCTCTGGAATTACTAAGAGAACCTAAACTCGTTTTTAATCCGTCAGTTATAAATTTTGCTATAAGGATACTTTCTGTAGTATACTCTTCTTCCGTCATTGCATTTAAAATAGGCTGCAAAGACACATCTGTCGCTTCAGAAGGATTTAGAACCTGCCGGCGATATCCTGGGGACAAATACCAAACTTCAAAACCGGAAGCTGATTTATCCATAGAAGAATTAGCATGTATTGATACATACAAGATGGCACCATTATCATTAAGTTTTACAGAATTAGCAATTTCTGTTCTTTGCCCTAGTGTTAAGTACACATCTTTATTTCTTGTCATTAAAATCTGCTTATCAGGATAAGCTGTTTTCAAACGCTGATACAAATAATTAGCAACTTCAAGATTTACATCTTTTTCACGAATTGTAACAGTTTTTCCATTCACAGTTATATTAGATTGTGCACCAGGGTCTTTTCCCCCATGTCCAGGGTCTATAAGGATAGCTTCAACCTTATAAACATCTTCTACAGGCTTTTCTGTTCCAAAAAAAGTTTCTGCCTTATTGAGAAAAGTTCTTGTAACATACAGAATGCCATTTGAATCAATTTCAGGAGCATCAAGTAATACAAGTCTTTTGCAATCTTCAAGAACAATTTTCTGTCCTGCTTGAAAAGAAAGTTGGTGACCATTTTTTTCCAATATGCCACTATTACTTAAACTATCCCAATAAACAAGAATACCCTTTTCATCAGCAACAGAAAGTAAATTTAATTTTTCAACAGCAAACGAAGAAAAAGAATATATAAAGAGAAATATAAAATAAGTGAAAAAATACTTAAACCTAAAACACATACTCAAATCTTTGAACTATTCAAACAATCATTCATGTATAAGATTCCCTGTAGTCCTGCACGAAGTAAATTACAAACAAAACTATTAACGTCAAGACTCTTATGCTTAGGACAAAGTTCATCAAACATCAATAAACTCTGTTTTATAGTTCTGTGGTTCCAATCTTTTTCATCAGTTAAAATCAAATCATCAGGAATAAAATTCAAAACAGACTGATTTTCCGGAATAACAGTTGCAATATTATTTTTATTAGCAAAGTTTTTTTCAAGATTTTTTTTATTTGTTTCTGGATAAGCA
>JAILNT010000303.1 GCA_024691265.1 Treponema sp.
CGAATATAAAACAGAAAGCTGGTCGCTCATTACGCAGATACAGTTGTAAATGAACATGGAAGGAATTTCATGCATGTAATTACGGATCTGAGTATACGCTTCGCTTGCGTCGGTCTGCTCACGGCTTGGAGATTTCAATTCAAAAAGACAAATGGGAAGTCCGTTTAAGAAAAAAAGAATGTCCGGCCGCTTGTTTGAGTTTTCTATAAATGTCCATTGATTTGCAACAATGTAAGAGTTTTTGTCGCCTAGCTTTCCGGCATTTTCAAAATTTCGGAGTTTAAGAAGAGCCTCGTCAATTGCGCTAGATGCAGCCTTTGGGTTAAGATGCCTGATAGAATCTTCAAGAACAGAATCATAAAGCGGAGAATGCCTGTCGCGTTCAACATCCGGGCCGTAGACGTGGTCGTACCCCAGAGTATCTGTAAAAAGTTCAATCAGGGCATTTTCGTAGGATTCTTCTGTGTAGGCGGACATAAATAATTCTCCATATTCTTTTATAGAAGTAATTTTATTATACTTTTTGCCAGTCTGCAATTCTCTTTTGGCATTCACCACGAGGAAGACGCATATTAATGGATGTAAGTTTTTCCAACAAATCAGCAGCAAGAGGAGCTTCAAGAATTCCGTATTCCACAAGATTGTCGAAAATATAAAGAATTCCAGAAACTTTCACCTTGTCAGCTTCTGCAGATTTTCTAAGTTTTCCATCACCGGTTAAAAGCCTGCCGCCGGTTTTCTTTGCATAGTACCAAACGGAACAATCTGGAAGAGAAGCGTTGTTGTCATTCTTTTCAAATACTTCAGTAATAGAAATTAATTCATTAGGATCAAACGAAACCACCTCAAGCCTACCTGTTTTGGTAAATCTCTCTAAAGCTCTATTCTGCTCTGGCTGAATAATTTCACTTATAACAAAGTCTGTGGTGTAAAAGTCACAGGGAAGAGAGAAAAAAGCTTCCAGTAAATCTACAGAAATTAAATCGAGAAGAATATTTGTATCACTGATGACAAGCTTTTCTTTTATCATACAAGAGCAAGATCTCCACGAACCTGCTCAAGCGACTGATGAAGGAGAGAGGCGGCCTTTGAAGTAGTAATCAGTTCATTGCTTAAGGCATTATAAACAAGTCGGACAAAACGGTTTGATTCTTCGGATGGATAAAGAGAGGTTTCTACTCTTGCTTTGAATCCCGGCATCTTGTTTTTTTGAATACAGTAAGTTTTATGCCGCTGTTCAGAAATGATTCCACTTTCTCTTGCCTTATACATAAGTGCATCACAGGAAATACCGTATTGCAGCTGAATGGCACGAAGCTCCTGATAAGAAATATCATGCCGGCTGGTTCCAAATATCTTTTTGAAAACCGATTCCAAAATAAGCATTTCGTTTGCAAAAAGGTCGCACAGCTTTTCTTCGGCTTTTTCTTCTACAGATTCATCGAATGGCAGAATAATATGACCAAGTTCATGAAGGGCAGTAAAACGCTTTCTTTCTGAAGGGAAATTTTTATTCAAAACTATGACAGGATAGTGTTCATTTACTATGGAACTAAGGCCGTCAAAAGATTCCGGAGCATCAATTTCCATGACCTTGATTCCATGTTCTTCAAGCAAATCAATCACATTTACAATACCGTCGTTACCTATATTCCATAAATTCCGCAAAGAAAGGGCAGCTTCCTTTACCTGGGACGGACTTGAGATTTTATTCTTAAAAGGACAAACAAAGTTAACCGAAGCGTTGCAGATTTCTTCGATAGTGATATAACGCTCCACAAGATCAGAAATACTTTCTTTTATTCCCTTTTCCTGTTTTGCACCAAGCTTGCTTTTTAATTTACGAAATTTAACAGAATCAATATGAACAGTAAAAGGCTTGAAAAAATAATCCAAAGGCTGCCCCAAAGCCTTAGAAAGAGAAATAAGGACAGAACTGTTAGGTGAAAGCTGGCATTTTTCGTATTTAGAAATAGACATCTTAGAAAGAGAGTTCCCCATGGCAGCAACAAGCTCATCCATAGAAAAACCTTTCATAATACGGGCATTTTTAAGACGCTGAGCAAAAATTTCATTCTGGGTCATATACAACTCCTTGTTTACAAACTTAACACTTTTTTGATTATTTGTAAACTAAGAGTTATACAGAAACTTAAAAAAGGGGGGAAAGCCTCGCTTGAAACTTCGGTGCGAATACCCCTCGCTACAAGCGCCAGCTTTTTTTACACTATTTTATAAACAAATCCAAATACTCTGTAAAAGCGAATGTTCGGTTTCTTTGCTGATTTGAAACTTCTTTTAAAAGTCCGTTTTCAACAAAAAGCTTAACAAGCTCTCCGGCGGATTTCGGAGATAAGTTGGTGATAGTCTGAACTCTTTTTATTGATAC
>JAILNT010000082.1 GCA_024691265.1 Treponema sp.
GGTGGCATGATGCCTCTGCCTTATCGCCATCTTACATCTGTTTTGTTACGCCGTGATGGTGATTTATTTCTATTTGATGGTGGAGAAGGTACACAGGTATCGTTAAGAAGACTTAATCTAAAATGGAAAAAGATAAATGCGATTTTCGTTTCTCATACACATTCTGACCATGTGACAGGTTTACCTGGTATTTTGATGCTTTCTAGTCAGGTTGACCGTGATGAGCCTCTTTATATTTATGGACCTCCGAAAATTGCAGAGTATATTGAAACAAGCAGAAAAGTTCTTGATATGTATATAAATTATCCTATTATTGTAAAGGAAATTACAGCTCCTTGTGTTGTTCATGAAGGAGACGGTTTTTATGTTCGGGCTTTTCCTCTTGAGCATTCAAAAACCTGTGTAGGCTATACACTTGAAGAACTTAATAGACCGGGAGAGTTTAGCCCCGAAAAAGCAATGGAATTAGGTGTTCCAAGAGGTCCTCTTTGGGGTCAGCTTCAGCATGGACAGTCTGTTGAAACTCCAGATGGAAATGTTGTTAGCCCTGAACAAGTTTTAGGTCCTGAAAGAAGCGGCAGAAAGTTTAGTTATGTTACAGATACCTTGTATTTGCCATCTATAGCTAAAGAAGTTATGGGCAGTGATTTACTCATTTGTGAAGGTATGTTTGCAGATGAGCTTGCAGACCAGGCTAAAGAGAAAAAGCATATGACAGCCCGTCAGGCTGGAATGATTGGTCGTGATGCAAATGTAAAGACTATGGGATTAATCCATTATAGCCCTCGTTATACTGACCATGATTTACCAGAGCTTTTAAGCCAGGCTCAGGAACTTTGTCCTAATGCTGTTTTAACTCGTGATAGAATGCATTTTGAGATTCCTTATATTGATTGATATAGACAATAAGAAGTGATAGAACTTATTAATTTTTCTAAAAGATATTCCGGTAAAAAGAAGGCTGTTGAGGACGTGTCATTTGTGGCTCGTCCTGCAACTATTACTGCTTTATTAGGTCCTAATGGAGCTGGAAAAACTACAATATTAAAAGCTATATGCGGACTTCATGCTCCAAGTGAAGGTTGTGTAAAAGTTTGTGGCGAAGAAGATATGGTGCAATTAAAGAAAATTACTGGCTTTGTACCAGAAACACCTCTTCTTCCTGAAAACTTTATGGTAAAAGAGTTTGTTCGCTTTAATGCTGAATTACATGGTCTTTATGGTGAAGAAGCTTCTAAGGCTCTTTTGAAGGTGAAAAAAGATTGTAGCCTTGCTGATGTTTGGGAGAGTAAAATAGCAGCTCTTTCTAAAGGTTACAGGCAGAGGGTTTCTTTTGCTGCAGCTCTTGTACACAATCCTGAAGTACTTGTTCTTGATGAACCTGCTAGTGGACTTGACCCGGCTCAAATAAATCATCTTCGTTCGTTTATATTAAAACTTGGAAAAGAAAAGACTATTCTTCTTTCAACACATCTTATGCAGGAAGTTTATGCTCTTTGCTCTTATATTTGCATTATAAGTAAAGGAAAACTTGTTGCTTCCGGAACAGCAGAAGAAATTATAAAGAAAGAGAATGTTGATAGTCTTGAAACTGCATTTCTTCGTTTAACTGATAGCGAGGCTTAAATAATGATATTAAAAATAAAGGCAGAAATCCTTTCTCTTTTTAAGAGAAATCTATTTTGTCTCTGTATAAATATGGCTTTTTATGCTGCATGGATTTTAATGATTGCCATTGTAGGTTATCGTTTCTTTTTTCAGCAGCACTTTTTTTCCAGCGGTACAAGCTCAATGCAGCCGTTCTTTTCATCTCTCCCTTATGTAAGTATTCTTGTATTTCCTCTTTTAACTCTTTTGCTGACAGATGAAAAAGTGGAAGCTTTATTTCCGTTTGGAAGATTTACTCTTAATCTTGTAAAACTTTTTTCGCTTGTAATTGCTTTTTTTGCAATGCTTTTACCTCTTATAGCAATTCCTCTTTGTGTGTCATTTTTTGGTGATATTGATATAGGAAGTCTTTTTACAGGCTTTACAGGGATAATACTTTATTCATTTGTTGCATTTTCTCTTACTCTGCTTATTTCATCTTTATGTGAAAAGAATGTTGTTGCGTTCCTTCTTTCTGCTGTTGTTCTTGCTGTAATAGATTCTGCTCATCTATTTCCTGTATATACAGGAGTAACAGGACCTTTTGTCAGCTTAATGCAGGAAATAAGCTTTGCATGGCATTTTGATTCTTTTGGTAAAGGTATTCTTGATACAAGAGATATTGTTTTCTTTGTAGTATTTTCTGTCTTTTTTGTTTTCCTTGCTTCTTTTATTCCTTCAGTTCGCACAGAAGATAAAAGATATAAAGGTGTTTTTATTCCTTTAGTTGTAAATCTTATACTTTTATTACTTTTAGGAAATAGAGTATATATTCGTGCAGATTTAAGTAAAGAAAAACAGTTTACAATATCGACTTACAGTGAAAACACCTTAAAGAATGTTGAAGAACCTCTTAGAATTACATATTGTGTTTCTCCAGAACTTTCAAGATTATATCCTCAGGTAAAAGATGTTGAAGATTATTTATTTATGTATGCATCTTCTAAATATGCTGATAGATTGTCTGTGTCTATTGTTAATCCTTCTAGTAAAAAAGG
>JAILNT010000341.1 GCA_024691265.1 Treponema sp.
AACTTAAGCCCTAAAGGGGATATGTTAGCTCTTTTATCTGGTATTTGCTGGGGTTTCTATTCTTTATTTGTTTCAAAAATAAATAGCTATTCTTACAATGCAATAGCTTCTACAAGACGAATCTTTTTCTATGCAATAATATTTATGCTGCCTGTAGCTATTTTAGGTTCTTTATTTGCTTCCCCTGAAAAACATTATCTTTTTATGGATTTTAGTCTTAGAGTGAATTTAGAAAGGTTTTCAAATATCTATAATGTGGTTAACATACTCTTTCTTGGAGTTGTAGCAAGTGCTTTGTGCTTCTTATTTTGGAATAAAGCCTGTGCAATTCTTGGTACTGTAAAAGTAAGCCTTGGAATATATCTTATTCCTGTTGTAACTATTATATTTGCCTATTTTGTTTTAGCAGAGTCTATAACAATTATGGGAATTATTGGTGCATTCTTCACCTTATCTGGAGTTGTAATTTCAGGTTACCGTAAAAGGCATTAATTTTCTATTGCATAGAGTTTTTTGCTCTTTGGGCATGTATAAAAATATTGTTTTCTAAATCTGATTCAATCTTATCAATACGAGAAAATTCAATTTTGTAATAACTGCCTCCATACGAAAATGACATTTTCTTTTCTTCCGTGCTGACAGTTATACTTAATATTCTTTTTTTATCTATGAAGTACATTCCATCGTCATCATATTTTATTTCTACGTAAGTTCCTTTAGCTAGAAAATTCTTGAATAAATCTTCTAATCTGTTAAGTACTTCAGTTGTTAATTCCATTTATACGCTGCTCCATTTTTTATTAAGCAATTCAATTAATATTAACGGTAGAATTCTCTATATCAATTCCCCTTAGAGGGGGGATGATAGCTTTTTGCTAGCTAATAAAAAAACAGCCTTGAAGTGAGAAATGCCTCATTTCAAGGCTGTTTTGTTTTTATATTAAATAATGCTATTTCAAATTAATCATAGACTTATCATAGTCTGTAGGTGCATAGTAACCCATGAGGTTCATGAGTGTTGCAGGCCATGAAGAAATGCCAAGACCTGAATTCAAGCTTGTGTTATCATATTCACCCTTGTATTCAGGGTCATAGATAATACCAGGAACTGGATTCAAAGAATGGCTTGTCTTTGCTTTTGGCTCTCCATCTTTATCTTTCTTTACGCTGCCATCTTTTGCATGTTCAAACATATCGTCTGAATTTCCATGGTCTGCTGTAAGACAGAGAATACCACCAGCTTCTTCTATAGCAGCCTTTAGGCGTCCAAGCTGAAGGTCCATGCCTTCCATTGAACATACTACTGCGTTAAATACACCTGTGTGTCCAACCATATCTCCGTTAGGGAAGTTCAAACGAATATGGTCATATTTTCCACTCTTTATAGCTTCAATAACTTTATCTGTTATTTCTGCACATTTCATCCATGGACGCTGTTCAAATGGAACAACATCACTTGGAACTTCAATATAATCTTCAAGGCTGTCGTCAAATTTACCCTGCTTATTTCCGTTGAAGAAGTAGGTAACGTGTCCATACTTCTGTGTTTCAGAAATTGCAAGAAGGTGAACGCCTGTTTTTGTGAGGTATTCGCCCATTGTTCTGTCGATGCTTGGAGGGTTTACAAGGTACTGAGAAGGAATATGAGCATCTCCATCGTATTCCATCATTCCTGCATATTCTACTGCAGGAACTCTCTTTCTGTCGAAATATGGGAAATCTGCATTTGCTGCTGTTTCAAATGCCTTTGTAATTTCAAGAGCACGGTCACCACGGAAGTTAAAGTAAATTACGCTATCTTTATCTTCAATAGTTCCAACAGCTTTTCCATCTTTTGCAATTACAAATTCATGCATATCCTGGTCAAGAAGACCTGGAACTTCGTTTCTATATGTTTCTATGGCTTTTGTTGCACTTTCAAACTGACGTCCTTCTCCAAGTACGTGAGCGTACCAGCCACGCTGTACCATAGACCAGTCTGCATTGTAACGGTCCATTGTCATATACATGCGTCCGCCGCCTGATGCAATCTGATAGTCACAGCCTGAGAATGAAGCAAGATATTCTTCAAGTGGTGTGATGTAATTCAAAGCAGATGTTGGGTCAACATCACGACCATCGAGTAATGCATGTACACGGATTTTTTTTACACCATCTTTATTTGCCTGGGCAATCATAGCTTTAAGATGGTCAATATGAGCATGAACATTACCATCAGAAACAAGTCCGATAAAATGCAGTGTAGAATTATTGCTGATAACGTTCTTGCTGAGTTTCTGCCAGGTAGCAGCCTGGAACATTGAACCGTTAGAGATAGATTCTCCTACAAGTTTTGCACCCTGTGCAAATACACGACCACAGCCCATTGCATTGTGTCCAACTTCACTGTTTCCCATGTCATCGTCTGTTGGAAGTCCTACAGCAGTTCCATGAGCCTTTAGCTTTGTGTGAGGGCAGTTTGCTGTAAACCAGTCAAGATACTTCATTTTTGAAGCTTTTACAGCATCTCCATCTTCATATTTACCATATCCAACACCGTCCATGATAACAAGAACGACAGGACCGCGGCGACCTTTCCAGTTTGGATTTTTTTCCAACGCATGCATTGTGTCAGCCATTTATATCTCCTTTAAAATTATTCACGATAATGAAATTATCAACGAAAATTTATTAATAAGACTATAACAATTTTCGCCCTTGTATTCAATTATTAAGCCTGTCCTTATTATCTTATAAAATTAAAGGCTGGAGCCTATTCTTTTCGAAAATAATAAATATTCTCAAATTTTTTTATCAATTTTATAAAAAAACTCTAAATAGAAAATCTAAAATCTCTAATATATATTTTTCTTTTGAAGTTTTTTTACACTATATTAAAGAAATTTTATGGAAAAGGACTTTTTGATATGGTATACTGCCGAAATAATGAAAGGCAATATTCGTAAAAGTTACAATTTTCAATTTGCAATTACCATTATTGTTACTATTATTGCTCTTATATTTCTAGTTCTATGTACTTATAAATCCATATATCGTATAGCAAAAACAGATTCCCTTACTATTGGGGACAAGGCCGTATATGAAATCTCTGAAAAGGTAAGCAAACTTCTTTTAGATGGAGTAAATACTGTAAACAGCATAACTGAATCAGTTGAATATATGCTTAAGTATGAAAATTCTCCAAAATCAATTGCAGCTTATTTAGATTATGAATCAAAAAGAAATTTAACTAAATTCGGTAGTGAGTTTCTTTGTGTTTATGGTTATATCGATGGAAGTTTTATAGATAGCTGGAATTGGCTACCGCCTGAAGATTTTTCGCCTATAGAACGTAGTTGGTATAAAAAAGCTGTAAATGCCTCTGGTAAAACTATAATTGTAGATCCTTATATAGATTTACATACTAATAAATTAATTGTTTCTATAAGTAAAATGTTGTCAGATGGCGAAAGTGTTATTTCTCTAGATGTGTCTCTTGGTGCTATTCAGAATTTTACAAAGAATGTTAATTTGAATGGGGAAGGTTACGGTTTTATTATT
>JAILNT010000358.1 GCA_024691265.1 Treponema sp.
GCGACAAGAGCAAACAGATTACTATTAATGTCTATTGGAATATGTATTGCAGCTTATCTCATAACTGTTCTCTTTGGAAATATTGAAAACCAGGAAAATATAAATGGTGTAAAAATAGAACTATTGGCAACAAATATTGAAAATAATCTATTTGCAAGCACACATTTTTTTGAAAACGAAGATATTATAAAATCTAATTCAGATGAAGAAATAGAAGTAAGATTTTATTGCTATGATAAAAATAATAGACTAGTTGCAAATAAAAGCGTAAGCCAGATTTACACAGGTAAGGATTTATTTATAAGGACAAGTTTTCAAGATTATGATATACTCTCTGTAGAAGCAGAAATTGACTACCACAATGAAACAAAAAAAGTTTCAGCAAAGGTAAAAAAGCAATAAATAAAGAGAGAGTTTATATCATGATGCAGATTTGGTTTTTGTTAGTATTGTTAAACTTACTATCAGGTTTAATTTTGGTTTATGCAGAAGACATAAAAAATAATCTGATGATACTTCTAAAACAAGAATCCAGAGAAAAATCTGATAACATTCTTTTTTTTAACACAGCCTTATTCAAATTGATTTTAGGTTTTATGTCTGTTGCAATAGGTCTAATTTCCTTAATAGCAGTAGAAAAAGACTCTATTCCTGTTTTAGAAAATTTAATTCCTTCTTTCACATGTTTAGCAAGCGGCTGTTGTTTAGTTTTGCATTTTTACAATCTAAAACAAGATGAACTTATGCTTCCTGTATTACCAGACTTTCTATTCAACTTTTTTTTCGATTATAAAAAAATAATTGGAATAGCATCTATTGCAGCAGGTTTAATTCACTTTATAGTACCTTCTATTATGTTTTTATAATTTTATTTTTAACAAATCCGAAAGTTTTTTAAGAAAAATAAAGATATAATAATTATATACATTGAGAAAGAGAGGATATTATGAAAGAAAAGCATTCAATAGCATGCATAGCATTTGATAAAAACAGGATATTAATTGCACATAGAAACCCGATAGGACAAATGGGAGGTAAGTGGGAATTTCCAGGAGGAAAGATAGAAGACGGGGAAAGCCACGAAGAAGCAATTATAAGGGAATTTCAGGAAGAATTTGGAGTAACTGTAACGGTCGGAGATTTTATTGCAGAAGCTAAATTTGAACACAACGAAAACAAATTTTACCTTCATGCATACAGAGTAAATGTTCCCCATACAGGAGAAAAAGAAGCATATAAATTAACAGAACATACCGGCTACACTTGGACAAGTCTTGAATCTATAAGAGGACTTAACTTTGTAGATAGTGACCTTTTGATTTATCCTGCAGTAATGGAATATGCAAAAAAACATAATATAGTATAATATCAAATAATCATGAAATATAAATCAATATATATTTTTTTTCTATTTGTTATTTGCACAGTAAGTTTTTCATCTTGTTTTCTCAGAAAAAATGATGAAATCATCAAGCTTGAAGATGAAGGTTCTTTAGATTTATCACCAACTGTAAAATGGTGTATTATCACAGATTCTTATGCATCTCTTAGAGAAAACCCCTCTGAAGATGCAAAAATTTTGACACATTGCAGACAAGGCGATATATTTAGAATTAATAGTTTGCGTATAGAAGAAAATACAAGATGGTATCTTTTATATGGCGAAAACAATGAAAAGAAAGGTTTTATAAAAGAAGACTCTGTAAAAGTTTGTGATAACAAATATAGAGCAGAAAGCGAAAGTCTTTCTTTGCAAAAACAAGAAACACAGCAGTAAAGTCAAAAACTAGATATAGCGAAATAAAATACTTAAAACTTGACAAAGTCTATTTTGTTTTTTTATTTTTATCTATATACTGACAAACTGTAAAATATTACCGGTTTATTTCCGGGAGGACGTTAATCGATGAATGAACAGATGAATGCAAATATTCCATGGGTATTGGAACGCAGTGGAAATGGAGAACGCCAGTCAGATATTTTCTCCCGCTTATTAAGAGACCGCATCATTTTTGTTGATGGCGAAATAAGAGATGAAGTAGCAGATTTGGTTGTAGCTCAAATATTGTATTTGGAAAGTGAAAACCCAGAAAAAGATATTAGCATGTATATCAATTCTCCTGGAGGCTCTGTAACAGCAGGACTGGCAATTTATGATACAATGCAATATGTAAAATGTGATATTCAGACAATCTGTATGGGACAGGCAGCTAGTATGGGTGCAGTTCTTCTTGCTGGTGGTACACAGGGAAAGCGTTATGCCCTTCCATCTTCACGCGTTATGATTCATCAGCCTTGGGGAGGAGTACAGGGTCAGGAAAGCGATATTGCAATTCAGGCAAAAGAAATTATCAGATTAAAGAAATTAAGTATAAACTATTTCTCTATTGCAACTCACAAATCAGAAGAAGAAGTTGCACACGACATGGAAAGAGACTTCTACATGTCAGCTGAAGAAGCATTAAAATATGGCATAGTCGATCACATTATGCCAAGGAGAAAATAAATGGCATTTGGACGTAAAGACGCACAATTTTGTTCATTCTGTGGAAAGCCTGCCGATGAAAATCATCACTTAGTAGCAGCTCCTTCCGGCGGAATATATATCTGTAATAGATGTGTAACAATATGCCAGTCAATTTTAAATGAAATGGAACACAGTGTAGCTCCTATTGAAATGAGCGATGTTCCAACTCCTAAAGAATTTAAAGAATACCTTGATGAATATGTTATCGGGCAGGACTATGCAAAAAAAGCTTTAGCTGTTGCCGTATACAATCATTACAAGCGTATGTCTTTAGCCACAAAGAAAAGTACAGATGATAAGAGTAATGATGTTAAAATTGAAAAATCAAACATTCTTCTTATTGGACCTACTGGAAGTGGTAAAACATTACTTGCAAAGACTTTAGCTCAAAAGTTAAAGGTTCCATTTGCTATTGCAGATGCTACAACTTTAACAGAAGCAGGTTATGTTGGAGAAGATGTTGAAAACGTACTTCTAAAGCTTATTAATGCTGCTGACGGTGATATTGCAGCTGCTGAAAGAGGTATTATCTTCATTGATGAAATTGATAAGATTGGCAGAAAAAGCGAAAACACAAGCATTACTCGTGATGTAAGCGGCGAAGGTGTACAGCAGGCTCTTCTAAAGATTATTGAAGGTACTGTTGCCTCTGTTCCTCCTCAGGGCGGAAGAAAACACCCTAACCAGGAAATGCTACAAATTGATACAACAAATATTTTGTTCGTTTGTGGTGGTGCATTTGTAGGACTTGATAAAATCATTGAGCGAAGAGTTGCTTCTTCTTCTATCGGTTTTGGTGCATCTGTAAGCAGCATGGACGAAGATGCACGTATGGAGCTTTTAAATCAATGTACTCCAGATGACCTTGTTAAATTCGGTCTTATTCCAGAATTAATTGGACGTTTACCAATTACAATGGCATTAAAAGAGCTTACAAAAGAAGACTTAAAGAGAATTCTTAAAGAGCCTAAAAATGCTATAACAAAGCAGTTTGAAGCAAGTTTTGCTATTGATGATGTAGAATTAACATTTACAGATGATGCTATTGAAGAAATTGCTGATATTGCAATCAAACAGAAAACTGGTGCCCGTGGACTTAGGTAAATAGTTGAGAAAATGCTTCTTGACATAATGTATGAAGTTCCAAGCATAAAGGGCAAGAAAAAACTTGTTATAACAAAAGAAATTGTAAATAATAGCACTGCTATTGATATTCAAAAGCTTCTTACAGACACAAAATCTATAACAGCTTAATTTATCGTGCAAGTTATTTATTTTGTATAGAAACTAATCGTTAAAAATGCACTTCTAAAAGAAGTGCATTTTTTATTAGTAGAGCTTTTATAGACGAGAAACCTGTCGAAGCAAAAGTAAAGTTTCTTCAGCTGTTTTTTCCCAGCTAAAATCTTTTGCTCTTTCAAGACCTCCGGCAATTAATTTTGCTCTTAGTTCTTCATCTGTTATTATTCGTTCAATACAAGCTGCCATTTCATCTGTATCGTCAGAATTGAAATATAAAGCATTATCTCCTGCCATTTCCGGCAGTGCACCACTAGAAGAACACGTAACAGGAAGCCCTGTAGACATAGCCTCAAGCACAGGCAGCCCGACACCTTCGCAAACTGAAGGAAATACGCAAGCTGCAGCACATGCATATAGTTCAGGCAAACTTTCATGTGGAAAATAACCGGTCATAAGAATATCTGATGCATATTCAGATTTCATTATTGCTTGATGAATAGCACTGGTAGAAGGTCCTTCACTTCCTGATAAAACAAGTTTATGAGGAAGATTTGTTTTTCTTTTGAATTTTTCAAAAGCTTCTATGAGTTCTATGTGCTTTTTATCATCTCCTAACATACTTGAAGCATAAATTATATAAGGTCTTTTTATAGCGAATGGTTTTATATCA
>JAILNT010000362.1 GCA_024691265.1 Treponema sp.
GCTTCGATAATACAACTTATGAATGCTGTAGAAAAATATGCTCCATCTATGTTCATTTCTATTCCAGTTTCTGCAGAAAGCATTGACAAAAGTCTGTGCATTGCAGCTTCTAACATAAGCTGTTCTATAGAAATTCCCTTAAAAGGCTCTTTTCACGAAAATAGTGAAAATAAAAACGCACCTATTTATCTTTTTGATAAAAAACTATATTCAAAAAAAGCAAATCTTTTAAATGACTTTTCTTTGGTTTTTGGCTTTGATATGGACTATGCTCTAGTAGCAGGAGATAACATAAAAGCCTTTAGAAACAGATTAGATTTTGCTTTATCCCTTTATCCAAATCATATAGATTTTGCACAAGTTATAGGAAATGAAAATGCAAAAACAAAATCTACAGGAACATTTAGCAGTCAGGATATAAAAATCGCAAGGGATTTAGCTTACGCATGCCAGACTTTTTATTCTGCAGGAAGGGCTGTTCCATGGTTCTTAGCTGTGTTAAAACCATTAAAAATGTACCCTTCAAGATTTCTTTCTGATTTTGCAGAATGGCAATTATTAGACAACTGCGGCTATGAATCAAAATTCGATATTGAAAACACAAGGCATGTTGATATAGAAAAAATGCAATTAGTATTTTTACAACAAAAATATGAAGAAAAACATCATGAACATCTATTTGCTGTTGTAAAAGATATTGTAAGGCTTAATGGTGCTTTTTCCCGTGTTGTAGCTGGAGATTGCGAAGAATGCATAGTTGACCTTTCTTATAATCCAGATGATTTATTAGGACCTGAATCGATGGAAATATCACATTTTGCTGATACTGCATGTATGGAATCTTGTAAAGTAAAAATATTCGCAGCTGAAGAAGGTCCTGACTATAAGATTATTTAATTTTTATATTTTCAAGAGAGTAAAACAACAATGGCTATAAAGATATATTCATTTGATTTTGACGGAAAAAAAGATACAAGCTTAAATTCTTTTCTTAGAGAAAAACTTCCTTCCTGTTTGAAAGGCGAATCTAACAAGGAAATATCAAATTCAAAGATAAGAAGATTAATTGTTGCAGGCATGGTCAAAATTGATGGAATACAAAATAGAATTCCTTCTTTCTCGCTTAGAAAGAAATGTAAAATAACTGTAGCCATTGATACTGCAAAATTCTTTTTTGAAAAACAAAATGATGATATTAAATATGAATTAACGGCTAAAGATGTTCTTTATGAAGATGACGTTATTATAGTAGTAAATAAACCGGCTTTTTTTCCAACAGAAGAAACTATAGTTGAAGGGCGAGATAATCTCCACGCAGCTATAATACGCTATTTATGGAATAAAAATCCTTCTTTAAGGAATCCTCCTTATGTAGGAATAATGCACAGGTTAGACAGAGAGACAAGCGGAGTTATTCTTTTTACAAAATCAAGGTCTGTAAATCCTTTTATTCATGATATGTTTGAAAAGCATACAGCACATAAAGTTTATAGAGCTGTAACTGTAAATCCTTATGCGAATGATAAAAAATTATCAGCTTCACTTCCGCCAGCAAATTTCAAGGTAGATAATTTTCTTGGAAGAATAAGTGCAAAATCTGACAGGGCAAAATGGGGTGCTGTTAGTGAAAAAAACGGTGGAGTTCATGCTCATACTGATTTTACGGTAGTAACAAGACAGAAAATAATTCAGATAAAAAATATAAAAGATTTATCATCTGATAATGCAGCTTCTTTCTATAAAAATCTTAATAGCGGAATCGATGCACTAGGCATTGAGGCTCGTCCTTTAACAGGAAGAACTCATCAAATAAGAGTTCATCTTGCAGGTCTTGGTTTACCACTTTTAGGTGATGAACTTTACGGAGGACCTGAATATTCAAGAATTATGCTTCATGCTCTTTCTTTAACATTTCCTCACCCAGTTACAAATGAAATGATGACAATAGAAGCTCCTTTACCTGATGGATTTATTTAAAAAACAATACTATTGCTTTCTAATATCCTTTTTTATATAATCCACTTACTAAAAAGTCAGAATGTATAACTAAATAATTATAAAGAATTACAACACAACAATTTTTTTATTTTTTTTGAAATTTTTGTTGACGCTTTATCTTTAGAATTATTATCTTATGCATAAAAGAAAACAATTGGTTAGGGACGAGTACGAATGACAGACGCTGAAAAAAATCAGAATGAAGAATTGAAAGAAGAGTCTAAAGCAACTGAAGCAGAAGCTCAAAAGACAGATTCTTCTGATTCTACAGATTCTCCTGATTCAAAAGCAACTGAAGAAAAAAGCGATGCAGATAAAATCGCTGAACTTCAGAAACAGAATGAAGAATTGAAGAAAGAAAATGCAGACTTAAAAGACCAAGTTTTGCGTCGTGCTGCTGATTTTGATAATTACAGAAAACGTACAATCAAAGAAAAGCAGGAAACATTCGATTACGCAAATACAAACCTTTTGAAAGATTTGCTTGAAAGCCTTGATAATTTTGACCGTACAGTCGAAGCTGCTGCAACTGCAACAGATCCAAAAGCAATTGCTGATGGTGTAACAATGGTAAATAAAGCTCTTGTTTCTATGCTTGAAAATAAGTACAACCTTACAAGCTATGGAAATGCAGGAGATACTTTTGACCCTGAATTACATGAAGCAATTGGAAGTAAACAGGGTGATGTAAAAGAACCTGTTTTAGACCAGGTTTACTTAAAGGGTTACAAGCTTAAAGATAGAGTTATAAGACATGCAAAAGTAATGGTTACTATGCCTAATGCATAATTAATCAATTCACTTATTTTTTAATTTTGTTTATAGATTGAGGAGCATAGATTATGGGAAAGATTATTGGTATTGACCTTGGAACAACAAACTCTTGTGTAGCTGTTATGGAAAATGGCTCACCTGTAGTTATCCAGAACTCAGAAGGTGGACGCACAACTCCATCTATCGTTGGTTTTACAGCAAAAGGAGAACGCATTGTAGGTCTTCCAGCTAAGAACCAGATGGTCACAAACCCAAAGAACACAATTTATTCTATTAAGCGTTTTATTGGACATCGCTATCAGGAACTTTCAGGCGAAGCAAAGCTTGTTCCATATGCAGTAAAAGATAACGGACAAGACGTTCGCGTTGTTGTAACTGAAAATGGTGCAGAAAAAGAATTCAGCCCACAGGAAATTTCAGCATTTATCTTGCAGAAGATGAAGAAGACCGCTGAGGACTATCTTGGAGAAGCTGTTACAGAAGCTGTTATTACAGTTCCTGCATATTTCAATGATGCTCAGCGACAGGCAACAAAAGATGCTGGTAAGATTGCAGGTCTTAATGTACAGAGAATTATTAATGAACCTACAGCAGCTTCTTTGGCATTTGGTTTCAACCAGGATCAGAAGACAGATAAGACAATCGCCGTATATGACCTTGGTGGTGGTACATTCGATATTTCTATTCTTGAACTTGGTGACGGTGTATTTGAAGTTAAAGCTACAAATGGTGATACACACCTCGGTGGTGATGACTGGGACCGCACAATCGTAAACTGGCTTATTGATGAGTTCAAGAAGGATTCAGGAATTGACCTTTCTGGAGATTCAATGGCTTTACAGCGTTTGCGTGAAGCTGCAGAAAATGCAAAGATTAGCCTTTCTAACCAGGCAAGTACAGATATTAACCTTCCATTTATTACAGCTGATGCAACAGGTCCTAAGCACTTGCAGAAGACTTTGACTCGTGCTCAGTTTGAACAGATGACAGACAACTTGTTTGAAAGAACAAAGGAACCTTGTCGCAAGGCTATGGCAGATGCTGGAATTACAGCTGATAAGATTGATGAAATCCTTCTTGTTGGTGGTTCTTCTCGTATGCCAAAAGTTCAGGAAATCGTTAAGCAGATTTTCGGAAAAGAAGGTAGCCGTGCAGTTAATCCTGATGAAGCAGTTGCTATTGGTGCTGCAATTCAGGGTGGTGTTCTTCAGGGAGATGTTAAAGACGTTCTTTTGCTTGATGTTACACCTCTTTCACTTGGTATTGAAACAATGGGTGGTGTATTCACACGCCTTATCAATCGTAACACAACAATTCCTACAAAGAAGAGCCAGGTATTCTCTACTGCAGCAGATGGTCAGACAGCTGTAAGTATTCACGTACTCCAGGGTGAACGTGAAATGGCTGCTCAGAACCGTACTTTAGGAAAGTTCGATTTGGTAGGTATTCCAGCAGCTCCTCGTGGAGTTCCACAGATTGAAGTTACATTCGATATCGATGCTAACGGTATTGTTCATGTATCAGCAAAGGATTTGGGAACAGGAAAAGAGCAGCATATTCAGATTACATCTTCAAGCGGTTTGAGCGAAGATGAAATCAACCGCATGGTAAAAGATGCTGAAGCTAATGCAGATGCAGATAAGAAGCAGCGTGAAAGTGTTGATGCGAAGAATGAAGCAGACAGCTTGATTTATGCAACAGAAAAGAGTGTTAAAGAGCTCGGAGACAAGATTGCAGCTGCTGAAAAGTCTAAGATTGATGCAGCAATAGCAGATTTGAAGAAGGCTCTTGAAAGCAACAATACAGAAGACATCAAGGCAAAAACAGAAGCTTTGAAGCAGGCTTCTTATAAGATTGCTGAAGAAGTATACAAGCAGCAGGGTCCTCAGGGTGGAGCAGCTGGTGCTAATGCAGGCACAGGTGCTGACGCTAATGCAGGAGCTAATGGAGCTGGTTCTTCTAATTCTTCATCTGGTTTTGACAAGGGCAAGGCTGATGATGTTGAATATGAAGTTCATGATGAGAAATAATAAAGAATAGGAAGTAAGGCTTTCCTAGTCAAAGGCTGCTGCCGATAACGATAATATTTGGCGGCAGCTTTTTTTTGTTAAACACAAGATAGAGGCATTAAACAAATGGCTAAACGTGATTATTATGAAGTTCTTGGTGTAGATAAATCAGCCAACAAAGATGAAATTAAAAAAGCTTATAGAAAGCTTGCTGTAAAATATCATCCAGACCGTAATCCAGGAAATAAAGAAGCAGAGGATAAATTCAAGGAAGCAACTGAAGCTTATGAGGTTCTTTCTGATGAGAAGAAAAGACCTTTATATGACCAGTATGGATTTGCCGGCGTAGATGGAATGGGTGCAGATGGTGGCGGTGCTCAATATAGTCATGCTTACCAGGATTTCAGTGATCTATTTGGCAACTTTGCTGGAGGTGGTTTTGATGACCTGTTCTCTAACCTCTTTGGGGGAAGAGGAGGTTCAAGACATTCAAGAGATCCTAATGCCGCAGGTCAAGGCGAAAGTTTAAGATATGATATGAGAATATCTTTTAAAGATGCCGTTTATGGTGCAAAAACAGATATTCATTTCTCTCATAACGAAACTTGTGAAGTTTGTCATGGAACTGGTGGAGCAGCTGGTGCAAAAAGAAAGACTTGCCCTACATGTAATGGTTCTGGTCAGATAAGAAGAGCTGCCGGCTTTTTTGCTGTACAGCAGACTTGTCCAACCTGTCATGGAGAAGGAACTATTATAGATAATCCTTGTTCTGCCTGTCATGGAACTGGTATGCAGGAAAAGAGCAAGAGAATGACAATCACAATTCCTGCTGGTGTAGATAACGGAAAGAGAATTGTTATACCTCATCAGGGAAATGCTGGTGTTAATGGTGGAGAAGCCGGAGACCTTGTAATTGTTCTTCATGTTGATACTGACAAGTATTTTGAACGTTCTGGTACAGATTTATATTGTGCTGTTCCTATTTCACTGTCACAGGCTGTTTTAGGTGCTAACATTACAATAAAAAATCTTGAAGGAAAGAGTATTGAAATAAAGATTCCTTCAGAAACAACTCAAGGTAAACTTCTTAGAATCAGAGGAGAAGGTGTTCCTATTACAATATGAAGCGAGAAGACTACATAAGCTGGGATGAGTATTTTATGGGAGTTG
>JAILNT010000010.1 GCA_024691265.1 Treponema sp.
AAAGGCAGGGCTATAAGATTACCATCACTTTTAAAATAGACAGTTATAGCTGCGTCTATCATAGGAATAATTGCTGCTGAAATTAAAAATGTTGTTAGTAATTCTGGAATCTTATTTTTTTGATATAAAAAGCCTGATAGCAATGTTAAAAAGGCTGTTGTCAGGGCTGCTGCCAAAAAAGCTGTTAAAAGAGATAGTATCGCCATTAAGGTTGATGAATGCGGTAAAATATTTAAAAGTAAAGCTGTTATAAAACCTCCAGCGTATATTTGACCTTCTCCGCCTAGGTTCATTTTACCTGCTAATAAGGCAAATATTGCTCCACAAGCCCCTATCATAAGAATTGTAGCACTATTAAGCATCGAGCCTAAATAATAAGGAGAAGAGAAGGCTCCTGTAAAAAAATCTAGCATTTAGATAAAAAACCTCCCTCCAAAATATATTTACTATCACAATATTTTTCTGGAAAATCTGTAGAAGTCAAAATCAAAATAGTTTTTCCTTCATTTGCTATTTTTCTTAATCGCTTACACAATATATTTATACTTTGAGAATCCATTCCCTGGATTGGTTCACATAATATAAGTAAATTAGGATTTATAGAAAGTTCTCTTCCTAGTATAAGCCTTTGAAGCATGCCACCCGATAGGCTTGATACTTTATCTGTTATTTTACAGTCAATAGCTTCTTCTTTTATAATCCTTATAGCTTCATTGTTTCTGTTTTTATTTTTGCAATAAGCTGTTAAAAGTTCTTTTACTGTTAAATCAGGTGCAGAAGCTCTAAAAGCTTTATTAGAAGCAACAATTGCCGTTTTATTTTTTCTCAACTGCTTTATATCAAAACTACTTGCTTTATAAGATTGTCCAAATAATTTTATAAGTCCTTTTATGCTTTTCCTTTTTTCTCTATCAATAATTACAGCCATTCCCGTTATAATATCTTCAAGTGTTCCTAAACCACTTTCAGAAGTACCTTTTATTATTGTTATCTCATTAGAACTTGCATTAAATGAAACTTTTTCTATGCTACTTCTATATTTTGGTCTATAACTTACATTTTCGCATTCAAAAACTATTTTGTTTTCTTTAGAGTTGCAAGCATTTATATTTATATCTTCATTGGAAAAATCAGAGTTTAATTCGGTTGTTTTTTCTATGCCAATAAAATTTCTATAATCATCAATATTTGAAAAATTATTTTTTAACTTGCCTTTCTCTAAAATAGTAACTGTATCTGCATATAGAGAAGCTTCTTGGGGACTATGAGTTATAACAATTATATTGCATTTATCTTTTGCAAATATCTCTAGGTTGTTATATAAATTTTTTCTTTGAGTAATAGTTAATCTTGATGAAGGTTCATCTAAAATAAGAACTTCTGGCTTATGAATAAGAGAAGCTAGAAGAGAAGTATAAAATCTTTCATCGCCTCCAGCGTCTCTTATTTTCTTTTTCATGGAAATATTTATATTCCATTTATCACAAATTTCTTTTATAGCTTTTTTTTGCAATTTTCGCTTTTCAGCTCCAAGCAAAATATTTTCTTCTATGGACAAGGATTCCACAAGTAAAGGTCTTTGACGAACTATGAAAATTCCTTTTGAAGACGCTTCTCTATTATTCTTTATAGATACTTCTTTTCCATCTAAAAAAATACTGCCGTTTGTAGCCTTTCCATCTCCACAAATAATAGAAGATAAAGTCGATTTTCCAGCTCCATTTTCACCTAATAGAGCATGAATCTTGCCCTCTGTAAATTTTATAGATATATTATCGAGAGCAAGTTTAGAGCCGAATTGCTTTGTTATATTTTGTATTTCTACCTGCATTTATTAAAGCTTTAATTCTCCACTTTTAAGCTTGTCATAAACATTTTTTACTGCATTTCTAACATCTTCAGGAACATTCTTTATATAAAGTTCATCATCTTGAATAAATTCTATGCAGCCATCAGATATACCAACAGTTGTAGTTTTTCCGAATACAGTTTTACCCTCAAGATAATCTTTTGTAACTTCTTCTGAAACTTTTTCCTGTTCTACCATAGCACTTGATATGATAGTTCCCATAGCCTTTGAGAAACCATTTTCATCAAACCAATTAAGTTTTATTCCCTGTTCTATAGCAGCAGAAATTACTCCTTGAGAAGCTCCACCACAAATTGGAAGAATAACGTCTACACCTGATTGAACCATGGCTTTAGTAAGTTCTGCACCCTTAGAAGCATCATACCAGTTTCCAACGATTCTAAAGTCTGTACTAGTTCCCGCTACAGCATCTGCTCCGCCTTTCTGATAAAAAGGATAAAGTATATTGTTCATAACAGGATATTCTTGAGCGGCTATAAGACCTATTTTATGATTCTTAGACATTAAAGCTGCAATATAGCCTGAAATATAAGCCTGAGCTTTTTGGTCATAACTTACGGCTGCAACTGCAGGGTTACCATTAGCAGCTGCATCAAGAAGAATAAATTTCATTTCTGGAAATTGCTTTGTAACATCTTCTACAAGTTCAGGGAGAGAAGGATTTGATGATATTATAACATCATATTTTCCTGTAGCTGCTAAAGCTATTATTTTTGTCTGCCATTCTGCCTGGTTGGTGCCAGCTTCATGTATATTTACTTCAGCCTTTGTAGTTGCATTTTGATTATACGATTCAACAGCTTTTTGTACACCTTTTGCAAGATTTGCATAAATAGGGGAATCTGCCATTATACCCGGTATGAAAACAGCTATTGATTTCCTTTCTGTTTTATTTTCTTTGCTAGAACAAGATGATAATAAAGGAAATGCTATTATAGCCATTGTTATAGCGATTAAAGCTTTATGAATATATTTTCTCATGATAATTTCTCCTGACAATATTCACTTAAAAGTAAAAAAAAATCTAAAGCTTCTTTAATATAGTTTTATATAAAAATAATGTCAAGAAAAATTGTTCGCAATTTTATTGAGTAATTCAGTTAATTTGTTTTTATCGTCTTCTGAAAATCCTGTAAAACATTTTTTTAGTAATTCTTCTGATAGTGTTTGTGTACTTTCTGTATATTCTTTCCCTTTTTCAGAAAGCTTTATATATTTCACTCTTTTATCGTTTTTAGCATCTTCTTCTTCTACGAGATTTAATTTTTTTAATTTCTTTATTAAAACTGTTGTTGTAGATTTATCTCTGTTTATGCGTTTAGCTATTTCCGACATAGCCATTTTATCAGTATTTGACAGCTGAAATAAAATAAAACCGTGTGAAGAAGCCAAATCTGGAAGTCCTTTTGCTGAAAGTTTTTCTGTAAGAAAATCTGCTGTCAATGAATGAATGTGTGAAATTAAAGATATGGCTGTTGAATTATTATATTGCATTTTCTTATTATACCATTTTAATGTTTATGTTGACTATAACGTTTGGAACGTATAGATTTAACTTTATGATAGGCTTTGTATTAAAAAAGAATTTTTGTGACGGCTGGGATAATTTATTATCACTTGTTGTCCCTAATGTTTTTATGGTTATTATAGGTTTAGGCTTGTGGATTATGATGGGAACCTTAGGTTCTTTTGACAATGTGATAGTATCTTTACTTGCCTTTATTCTTTCATTTGGCATTATGATGATATTTGTTTTTGCATATAGCGATAATGCTGTGCATATAGCAAATTTTGGTATGGGTCCTATAAAAAATTATTTTTCAAATATAATCCCTTCTGTAAAAGATGGATTTTTATTTGGTGCAATTTGTGGAGTTGTAGCCTGTTTATCTTCTGTTGGGCTTCCTTATTATATACACCTATTTAGTGAGGGAACTACAATTGCTATTTTGTTTGCTGCCTGTGTTTTCTGGGTTACTCTTGTTGCAATACTTTCTTTACAGTGGTTTATTCCTATAAGGGCAATAATGAAAAATGATTTTAAGAAATGCTTGAAAAAGTGTTTTATTATTTTCTTTGATAACCCTGGAATATCATTATTCATGGCTATATATCATATTTTCCTTGCTGCAATTTCTATTTTTCTTCTTGGTTGTGCCCCAGGCTTTACAGGTATACTTCTTTCTTTAACAAATACATTTAGAATATTGCTTTATAAATATGACTGGCTTGAAGAGCATACTGAATATTCTAATAAAATAAGGGTAAAGATTCCATGGGACGAACTTATAGCAGAAGATAAAGAAACTTTAGGTCCTAGAACTTTCCGCTCATTCCTTTTCCCTTGGAAAGATTAGATTATATATATATATTGATAAAAGAAAAGGCTTGAACTCTTTTGGAGTCCAAGCCTTTTCAATTTATAGCTTTATGCTATTATTTCTCTGTAATGAGAAGTGTTTTGCTGTCAAGCTTGAGGTTAGAAGTAATATCCTTCTTTCCACGAATGCTTAAAAGCTGCACTTGAACTCCATCGTTGCGAGCTGCAAGATGAACTACTGCTTGGAACAAAGGAGCTAATGTGTCTGGAACTGAATCCGACAAATCATCACCTTCTGAAGAAGCACTCATCCAGACTGTAACATTTGCTTCTTTTGCGAATGCAGCAACTGCTTTAAGGTCATCTTCCGACACTGTAGAAAGATTTACTCCGTCAATTACTACTCCAGCAAGAGAAATTCCGCTAGATACAAAAGCTTTTAATGTTACAACTACTTTTGACAAAGAAAAGTTGTCCTGGCTAAAGTTCAAGATAGTACGCTTACGCATAATCTGTTCTTTAAGCTCTGCAGCATTTCCAAGATTTCTTTTCTTAGCTATTTCGGTGAAGATTCCATCATACCATGAAATTACATTTGTAGATTTCTGGTCGAAGGAAACATGAATCAGCTGCTTGTCAGCAAGCAGAGTGTCCATTCCGAACTGAACTAAGACGGATGTCTTTCCCAGTCCTTTTTTAGATGTTACGAGTCCAACTTCACCTGCTTTGAGTCCACCTTCAGATGCTTTATCAAAAAGACGAATTGGGCTGCGGTCTAAAAGTTCTGCCATGTTTATCTCCTCCGTTGTGTAAATAATAGATAAAATAAAAAAAACAACCGGTTTGAACACTAAAGTGTCTTAACCGATTGTTTTCTTTAAGCCTTAATTATTTATTTAGCTTTGTGAGCGTCCTGATACTTCTTAACAAGCTCATCAGCTACAGCGTTAGGAACTTTTCCATACTTTTCAAATTCCATTGTAAACTCTGCTTTTCCCTGTGTAGAAGAGCGGAGAATTGTAGAGAATCCGAACATTTCAGAAAGAGGAACTTCAGCATTTACTGTTGAATATCCGTTTTCATCTGCTGTATCAACGATAACTCCACGGCGCTGGTTGATAAGACCGAACATATTACCCTGGAATTCTGTTGGACCATAAAGCTGAACTTTCATAATTGGTTCAAGAATAGATGGCTTTGCCTTTGCATATGCTTCACGGAAAGCACCGATAGCAGCTGTCTGGAAGGCGATATCTGAAGAGTCAACTGGGTGATACTGACCATCGTTAACTGTACAGCGAACACCTACAACAGGAGCTCCAATCAAAGAACCCTTTTCCATAGCACGCTTGAAACCCTTGTCACAAGATGGAATGTATTCATTAGGAATAGCACCACCCTTGATTGCGTCTACGAATTCATAGTCCTTTCCTTCGATTGGTTCCATGAAACCTGCAACGCGACCATACTGACCAGAACCACCAGTCTGCTTCTTGTGTGTATAGTTGAAGTCTGCCTTCTGTGCAATTGTTTCACGATATGCAACTTCTGGCTGTGATACTTCTACTTCACACTTATATTCACGCTTCATACGTTCAACATAAACGTCGAGGTGCAACTCACCCATACCCTTAATAATTGTCTGGTTAGACTCTGGGTCAACGTATGTCTGGAATGTTGGGTCTTCCTTTGTAAAGCGGTTCAAAGCCTTTGCCATGTTAGCAGCATCAGCCTTGTTCTTTGGAGTGATAGCTTCAGAAATAACTGGGTTTGGAACGAACATTGATGTCATAGCAATGTTTAGTCCACCAGCACAGAATGTATCACCAGAAGCACAATCAACACCGAAGAGGGCGATAATATCACCTGGCTGACCTTCGTTGATATCTTCCATTGTTGCCGAGTTCATACGAACAATACGTCCAACCTTGAACTTCTTCTGTGCACGAACGTTAAAGAGTTCATCACCCTTTGTAATCTTACCCTGATAGATACGAACATAAGTCAACTGACCGAACTGTCCATCATCAAGCTTGAATGCCAATGCAACACATGGCTTGTCTGCAACGTTGAACAATTCAACTTCTGCTTCGTTGTTATCGCGGTCAAGACCATAGTTGTGAACTTCTGTTGGGTTAGGGAGGTAGCGCTCAACACCATCGAGAAGAGGCTGAATACCCTTGTTTGCATGAGCAGAACCAAGGAATACACCAACGAACTGTTCTGCAAGAGTACCCTTACGGATAGCTGCAATAATCTTCTCTTCAGGAATGTTCTCATATCCATTTTCAAGAATTGCTTCCATCAAATCATCATCGAAGTTTGATGCTGCATCAAGAAGTTCTTCATGATACTTGTTTGCATCGTCTACGAGATGAGCTGGAATTTCTGAGTAACGGAGATCTTCACCGTTAGGACCATCAAAATAGATAGCCTTCATTGATACGAGGTCAACTACACCTTCAAGTTTATCTTCAAGACCGATTGGAAGTTCCATCATGTGTGCGTTAAGACCAAGCTTCTCACGGAGCTGTCCGCAAACACGGATAGGATTTGCACCCTGACGGTCACACTTGTTTACGAAAGCAATGCGAGGTACATGATAACGCTTGAGCTGACGGTCTACAGTAATTGACTGTGACTGAACACCAGCAACTGCACAAAGAATCATGATAGCACCATCGAGAACGCGCAAAGAGCGCTCAACTTCTACTGTGAAGTCAACGTGGCCCGGAGTGTCGATAAGGTTGATTGTAATATCCTTCCACTGAACCTGTGTTGCTGCAGACTGGATTGTGATACCGCGTTCGCGCTCCAAATCCATGTTGTCCATTACAGCACCAACACCATCCTTACCACGAACTTCGTGAATTGCGTGAATCTTGTTACAGTAGAACAAAATGCGTTCTGAAGTTGTTGTCTTACCAGAGTCAATGTGGGCGCTGATTCCGATATTACGAACTTTTGTAATATCAAAAGCCATATTGTATACCTCTCAAAAAAAAATTAGCTAAATTCAGATTTTACCTAATGTAATGTAAAAGTGCATTAAATTCAATAGCTTTCAATTAATATAGCGTTTAAAATACTACTTTAAGTGAAATTGTTCCTTTTAAGGATATATTTTTGCCATGTAGAAAAGTTAGATTTGAGCTTATACAAGAATCTTTGCTTTTATTTTCTTCCATTATGTATTTGTAAAATGAAGTTTTATAAGAAAAACTTAGTGAATTAAAAAGTAGCTTGTTATTTTTAATAGTAATAGTTGAATATATGTTTTTTTTGTGAGTGTTTTTATTTAGTGAATATGAAAAATCAGAATAAATAGCTGTTGAATCTAAACTGG
>JAILNT010000127.1 GCA_024691265.1 Treponema sp.
TATTTTAAGTGTATATGCTGTTATGGTAATTATTCTCTTATAAGAGTAAGGCTTGGAACAGGAAGAACACATCAAATCAGGGTGCATATGAAATATATGAATTGTCCTATAACTATAAGAATATATTCTTTCTTAGATTTATGAATCTTTATTTGCTTTTGAAGCCATTCTTCGCTAGCCCTGTTTTTTGCAGTTATAATAACTCCAGATGTATCTTTATCAAGACGATGTACAATTCCTGGTCGACGAGTAGCAAGAATATCATTAAGGCTAGCATCTTTTAACTGCTTAATATCCTGCCTACCCCAATGAAAAAGAAGTGCATTAACAAGAGTTCCTGTCCAGTTTCCAGCAGCAGGGTGTGTTACCATTCCCTGTTTTTTATTAACTACAGTAACATTTTCATCTTCGTATATAATATCAAGAGGTATATTTTCAGCTACAATATCATCAGGAACATTGTCTTCCCATTTTATTTCGATTTTATCTAAAGGCTTAACCTTGTATGATATTTTCTGCTTCTTATCATTTACAAATACATCTACTAATCCAGCTTTTAACTTTGAACGATTCATTCCGTTTGGTAAACCTGATACAAATTTATCCAGTCTAATACCAGATTGTATATTTTCCGGAACTATCACAGAAAAATATGACATTAACTTTCCTCTTTATCTTCTTCAGTAGAAATATTTTCTTCGAGTTCTGGAGGAAGAGGAGGTTCATCATAAAACGATTCATTTTCCTCTTCATCAACAGCTTCTATCGTTATAGGCTGCATGGCATTCTGTGCATTTTTTTTGGCTCTGGATTTACTTTTATGCCTTTTTATTAATTGGATAATTAAATCTGTAATACCAAGCCCAACACAAATTGCTGCAGTTGACTTTAATAACATTTTTTGTTCATCAGTATCTAATCCAGCTGCAGAAGAAGACTTTGCAAGAGGATTAGGAATGTAATCAGAACTAAAGTCATGGTCATAATAACGCCAGAATGAATAAACTATAGTAGTCTGTAGTAAAACAAAGGGAATAGAGCCAAAAGTAATAATTTCAGTTCTTCTTAAATCTAAAGCATATTGAGGAAATTCACTTTCATCATAGGGTTCTGCTGTTGTGTCTTCTGATGAAGATGCTGCAAAAAGCATATTAGAAAAGAAAACGCTACAGATAATAACTGCAATTAATCTTTTGACCTTATCACTCATTTCACACCTTGACTATAATCTCTTTCTCCAAAAATCGCAGTTCCTATTCTAACTTCGGTAGAGCCTTCTTCTATAGCAATTCTATAGTCTCCAGACATTCCCATAGAAAGCTCTTTCATAGAAAACTCAGGATATTCTTTACTTAAAAGTTCTGCTGTTTCCCTTAATGATGAAAATGATTTTCTAATCACAGCTTCATCACTTGTAAAAGGTGCCATTGTCATAAAACCAAATGGAATAACATGAGGACAATTACCATCTGCACAATATTGCAAAGCTGCTTTCAAACTTTCTACATCAGGGAAACCAGATTTAGAATCTTCCCCTGTATGAAGTTCAAATAACACCTTTATCTTTTTATCAATCTTTGCACATTGCTTTTCAATTTCCTGAAGCAGCTCAATTCTATCGACAGATTCAATTACAGAAGCAATTTTTACAGCAGTCTTAACTTTATTTCTCTGTAAACTTCCTATTATATGAAGTTCTGTTTTTCCTTCTCCAAGCTCTTCATTTATTTTAGCAAATTTTTCATCTGCTTCCTGCACTCTATTTTCACCAAATGCAAGCTGCCCAGCATTAAAAGCTTCTATTACGCTTTCATAACTGTGAAACTTACTTACTGCAAGAAGTTTTACACTTCCCTCTTTTCTGCCACAAGATTTTTCAATCTCACGAATGTCATTTAACACTTTTAAAAGATTTTCTTTTACCATAATTTATTTTATCCTCTTAAATTATTTCATAACATTATAAACAGCATCGGAAAGTTTTAGTAACTGCTCAATAGAGAGTGCTTCAGCCCTGCTTTTTTCATCAATTCCACTATTTTTCAAGGCTTCCTGTGCTTTTTCTGAATTACTTAAAAAGTTAGTAAGATTATTCTTTACAGTCTTTCTACGTGCAGCAAACAAGGCTCTTTGCATCTTCATGAACACATCTGGATTTTCACACAAGGGGAAATTCTGCTTTTTTACCATTGTAACAGCACGAGAAGCAACATTTGGCTTTGGCCAGAAATTTCCTCCGGCTAAATCTAATAAAGGCTTTACATCATAAGCCCACTGACATAAAACAGAAAAAGAAGAATAATTTTCAGTTCCAGGCTTTGCACACATTCTTTCAGCAACTTCTTTTTGTACAGTAAATACTGCCTTGTCAAATCTAACTCCGGCAGAAATTGTATCAGCTATTATTGTGGCTGCAACATTATAAGGGAGATTTCCAAAAAATCTTTGAGTCTGTCCATTTTCCTCATATTCTTTTTTCCAAGTTTTAAGCACATCGCCTTCAACTAATTTGAAACGACCTTCTTCATTCTCTTTTTCAAAAAATTCCCTTATACAAGCGGCAAAGCCATGGTCAATTTCGAAAACTGTAAGTTTAGAACCTCTTCCTAATATTTCAGAAGTCATAGAACCAAGTCCAGGACCTACTTCCCAAACTATGGATTTTTCATCTATTTCAAGTGCATCAATAAGTCTCTTTCTTGCATCTCCATTAACAAGAAAATTCTGACCAAATTTCTTTTGCATAGCCATTCCATGCTCTTCCATAAAAGTTTTTAGAGCAGAAGCTGAATTATAATCTGGACACTGCATAATAATATTCCTTAAAAAATGATAATCAAAAGTTAATAATCGGTAAACTTGAGAAAAAATAGACAATCGTAAAAATCACATTAGCTACCATTTGCATAATAACACCAAAAAGGCTGGAAAGAAAAGGTAGGCACAAAGAAACTATAAAAGCAAATATTCCTAAGCTTAGAAATGCTTCAATAAAAGGTGAAATAACAAGTGAGGCAAAAACTGAAAAGACGGGAAAAGTCTTAAAGAAAAAAGCTGCTACAATACTTGCAACTGATTGAGCAGAACAAGAAACTGCTAACGGAGAAGAAATTAATGCTGGCATATATCTTATTAAAAAGCGATTATATATATCAAAAAATATTAAAATGCCAAAAGTTGCGGCATAAGATAAAATAAAAGATATAGTATATATATGAGAAGGAAATATACAGCAATGAAGTAAAAATACAAAAGATAATATAGCTATTCTGTTAGCGTTTTTAACATGAACAAAAGAAGCAAAAATCAGTACAATAGAAAATAAAAAAGCTCTAAATAAAGAAGGTGTTATTCCAACAAAAAAAAGAAAAAAGATTTGAAACAGAATAAGAAGAAGTCCTGAATATTTTTTCCCAATAGTTCTTTTTGAAAACAACAAAATTCCAGAAGAAAGAAAAGAAAGGTGAAAACCAGATAACGCAAGGATATGAGAAAGTCCTGCATCTCTAAAAGAATTTATTATTACATTATCAAGATATTCTTTGCTCGCAGTTAAAAGAGCCAAAAACAAAGCTCCTGCACTTCCCCATTGATACATTAACTTTTTAAATTGCAAATGCAGATAAGAAAAAAAACAATTACCAGCTTTTAATAAATGTATGTCTTTAGCAAAAAAAGAAAAAGAATTGTCATTTTCAATGATATTACCTGTGAAAGAAACTTTCTCTCCATAATCTAAAAAAAATAGCTCATCTGTTTTATTTTTGGCTTCTGAATAAAGTTTTCCAGGAAAAAATGCTTCTACAAAAACAGCTGGTACATATACAGTTAAATCCCCATAAGAAGCGGATTTTACAGAAAAACCATTAACAAGCCCCGTAACTTTATCTGTAGAGCAAATAACTTTGTAATAATTACCAGAAGAAGTTTTTGAAGGGATATTTTTTATATAGCCTTGAACAGATGAAATATTTTCAAGGCTCAAAAGACTTCTGAATTGATTTCGACAGACTGGAACAATAATCCCTGAATAAAGCAAAATAGCACAAATAAAAGCTGCAATTACACAGGGATTTTTATATAATTTCAAAGCTTCAGCCTTGCCATTGCATCTCTTGCAGCACTAATTATTTCTTCTGAGTAACCTAAATGCTGTACATTGAAAAGATAATCGAAAGCAACTTTATCACCAAGATTACCCAATGCATTTATAACTGCTAGAGCTACAGGTGTAGATACATTCTTATTCTGCTCTACCTTTCCATTTAATATATTTAAGTAAGTAGAAAGTATCTGCCCTGAATCAAGAGAGGCTAGTTTTTCTATACATTTTATGGCCACAATAAATTGCTCATCAGAAAGCAAAGAAGCTTCATATTCCTGTTGTGCTAAAGAGAAATAACGATTTACCAAATCACAACTTCTAGTCCAGTTCAATTTGTCAATAATTTTCAAAGACTCTATTTGCAAATCTATTATATCTGAGTTAACTTTAGAAAAGTCCTCTGCACTATAAATTGCTTCAACCAAAGACTTTTCTGCTAATTCTGCATAAGAAGCATCAGGCATAAGAGTCATATTATGAGTTGCAATTCTAAATACACTTAATTTTCTTGAAACAGAATCTTTTGCCAATATTTCCTCAATATATTTATAAGAATCAGCAACAAGACCTTCAAGAGAAGATTCAAGAAGAGGTTTATATTCTTTCCAGATATCTTTTTCATAACAAGAAAAAAGAGTTTCAAAGGCTGATTTATCACCATACTTTCCTAAGAAAGCTATCGTCTTTCCATAAGCCAAAGTTGCCTTATTTCCATTTTCAATACCCTCAAGTAAGAAAGTTTTTATAGATGACATTGAATCAGCAAAATCTTTATTAATATCTGCATTAGTTAGTTTTTTACTGTCAAATAATTCTCCAAGTTTATCAATTGTAGCAATACGGACAGCATCAGAATTAAAAAGGGAAAAAGAATTATAAAGGACTGCAGAAAGCTTTTGTAAATCAACATTATCAGATGAAACATTCAAAGCCTCTACACTATATTCTGCAAGAGATTCGAATTCTTTATAACTTTTAGCATCAATAATAGCTTCGATTCCCTTACAAAAATCTAATGAATAATAAG
>JAILNT010000165.1 GCA_024691265.1 Treponema sp.
GGAATAATGTGACTTCCCTTAGAAAAAACATTCTTAAGCAAATAAGGAGGAATCTGTACTACTCGCCGATAATCCCAAAGCATTTCCAATGGAATTTCTTTAAGTTTTTCTTTCCTAGCTTTTTTTACTACAGGGTGATTCTTTGGAAAAGCTAAAAGGAAGCCGTCCATATGAAGTGTTTTAAAATCAATCGAAACATCAGCAAATTTTGAATCTTTTATACCAATTACTAAATCAGTCTGACCATGAACAAGCCGGTTTAAATTCGTGTCTGTTTGATCAACAGTAAAAGCCGGTATCAGATTTTCAAAATTGTCCTTTATTTTTGAAAGCACATTTTCTATAAAAGGCAAAGTATGAGAATCCATATAGCCAATTCGTAGAGTATTCTTACTTTTTGAATGAAAAGAATTAATCCAGTCTTTAGCATGATAATAAGAAGCAAGAATTGAATTCGCTTCCGGAAGAAACTGCCTGCCAACTTCTGTCAATGAAACAGAACGAGTAGTACGGATAAAAAGCTTAGCAGAAAGCTCTGATTCAAGAGACTGAATCTCTTTTGTAACAGCAGGTTGGGTAAGATAAACTTGTTCGGCAGTTTTTGCAAAGTTCAACGTGGATGCAAGACTCACAAAACATTCAAGTTGGGCAGTGTTCATTGTAGTCTCCTATTCATTCCATTTAGTTATTAATCATAATAATAATTCATTTCACAAGACACTTCCAGTCTATTATTATCTAAATATCAAAATCAAGGTTTGCATTGCAAACATACTTGAAAACTTTTAAGGAGGTGCATTATGGCACTTAAAAACATTTACGAATGGAATGAAGCTAAACCTTCAAACAATGCTGCTTCATGTGGTACAGCTTGTGGAGCAGGAAAACCAAATCCTACACCAAATCCAGACCCAAAACCAACAGCATGCGGTTCTGCTTGTGGTGCAGGTAAATAAGTAAAAAGGGGGAAACGGAATGGCTAATCAATACTTTGCTTTTCAGTGGCATATAACAGACCAGTGCGACCAAAGATGTAAACACTGCTACATTTTTGCGGAAGGGCATTTTTGCCTTGTTTCTATGACATGGGAAGAAATGCTTGTAGTAGTAGAAAAATGCCAGAACTTCTGCAAAAAGTTCAACCGTCTCCCCTACTTTTACATAACTGGAGGAGACCCCATTCTCCATAAAAACTTCTGGCAGCTTCTTGAACTTTTAAAGGAAAAGAAAATTCCTTTCACTCTCATGGGAAATCCTTTCCATCTAAATGACGAAGTTTGTCAGAAGCTCCGCTCATACGGCTGCGACAAGTATCAGATGAGCATTGATGGTATGGAAAAAACTCATGACTGGTTCAGAAAGCCAGGCTCTTTCAAATGCACTTTAGAGAAAGTTTCTTCCATTAATAAAGCTGGTATCACAAGCGTAATTATGTCTACAGTTTCCAGCATGAATATAAAAGAAATTCCTGATGTAATTGACGCAATTGTAAAAGCCGGAGTTGATGTTTATGCTTTTGCCCGCTATGTTCCCACCAGTTCTGAAAAATCAACTGGAATAAAACCGGAAGAATATAGGGATTTTCTTAAAGCGGTAGACAAAAAATACAAAGAATATGAAAAGGCAGGCTGCAAAACTTACTTCAACCGCAAAGACCATCTTTGGACTTTGTACCAGTATGAAACAGGAGAATTCAAAATTCCTGAAAACACAAAAGAAGGAATGATTTACAGTGGCTGTAATTGCGGAAACTGTCACTTCACTATTTCTTCTAAAGGTGAACTTATGGCTTGCCGCCGGGTTGCAAACAGTATAGTCGGAAATATCTTTACGGATAAAATTGAAGATGTCTGGCTAAATCAAATGGAAGCTTACCGGGATTATGAAAAGTTCAGCAAGTGCTCAAAGTGCAAACTTCTTGCCTGGTGTAGAGGTTGCCCCGCAGTAGCAGCTGGAAGTAACGGAGGAGATTTTTATTCAGAAGATCCTCAGTGCTGGATGAAAGTTTCTTAAAAAATTTTTTGGAGGTATTTTTATGAAAAAGATATTTAATAGATACTACAAGGTTCTTTTTACATTCTGTGCAGCAATTGTATTTTCTTTAATTTCATCATTAAATGTGTATGCAAAAGAACCGGAACTGCGTTATTTTATGCAAGGAGATGCAGCAGCTCCATCAAAAACACCTTACGGCAACAATTTAAAGGCTTCCCATTATGTCCTTTCAGGCGATGCTCGCATTTATTATGAAGTTTATGAAGAAAAAAAGGCAAAAGAAAATGCAACAGTCTTTGTATTTCATGGAGGCGGAGTTGGCTCTCCTTTTGAGATGGGAGAACTTATTGATTCCCTTCGCAAAAATCACCAGGTAGTAGCAGTTTCTTCTCGTGGTCACGGACACTCTGAAATAGGTCATTCAGCTATGACTTTTGAACAAAAAGCAAATGATATGATGACTGTAATAAAAGCCGTTACAGACAAAAAAGCCATTCTTGTAGGATTCAGTGATGGAGCTTATACCGCCTACAAGGTTGCAACAATGTATCCTGAAGCAGTAGAAAAAATTGTCATTATAGGAGCCGGAACTCTAAAAAAAGGATTTTTCTCAAGCGATGCCAAAGTTTCAGATTTAGAAGCAGTAGACAAAGCCTATATCGACCAGCTGCGTAAAATCATGCCAGAACCAGAACGCTATCAGGAATTTTGTTCAAATTACATGCTCTTTTGGAGTAATATGGAAGTCGGACAAGAACTTTTCTCAAAAATACAATGTCCAGCTTTACTCATTGCTGGAGACCAAGACGACCATGCACCGGTTGAAACTATGGTTGAAGCTTACCGCATGATTTCAGGCTCTCAGCTTTGCATTGTTCCAAAAGCAGGTCACTCCGCCTTTCTAAATAATTTCGATGTCGTATGGGCTGCGGTAAGTGCATTTCTTGAAGAAAACAAATAAGAGAAGGAGGAAAAACCATGTTAATGGACTTAATCAAATCACGCCATTCAATCAGAAAATACACTAACCAGCAGATTAGCCTGAAAGATTTAGAGAAAATCCTCGAAGCAGGAAATTTTGCTCCTAATGCTGGAGGAGGACAAAGAAGCATGATGGTAGCAATCCGAAATAGAGAAAAAGCTATTCATCTAGGTCAAATGAATCTTGCACACTTCAATCGGTCAAATCTTGCAGGCTCCTATGTTTCAGATGAACAACCTAGCGTTATCGACAATCCAAAAATGAAAAATGGATTTTATGATGCTCCAACGGTTATTTGTATTTTCTGTCAGAATGACTTTCTATTCAAAACAGCAGATGCTTTTTGTATTGCAGAAAATATGATTCTCCAGGCAACTGAATTGGGTATTTCTTCCTGTATAATCTCACGTGGCGAAGAAACTTTCGACAGTGAAGAAGGAAAAAATCTTTGCAAAAAATGGGGAGTACCCGAAAATTATTCCTGTCAGGCATTTGTAATTTTAGGTTATATTGATGGAATACAGCCTAAAAGCAAACCAAGACGGGAAAATCGTGTAGTCGTGATAGAATAAATTTTTACTAGATGAGTTCGGAAAAACTTACGACTTTATTTCTTGCAATAACAAGGAGGAGATATGAGTCAAATAGAAAAAATTAAAGACGTCTTAGAGAACGCCGACGCAATAGTAATTGGAGCGGGAGCAGGACTTTCCACATCTGCAGGCTTTACCTATTCAGGGGAACGCTTTGAAAAATACTTTGCTGACTTTAAGAAAAAATACGGCTTTTCAGATATGTATTCAGGAGGCTTTTATCCTTATGAAAGCCTTGAAGAATTCTGGGCTTACTGGTCTCGCTACATAATGATAAACCGCTACATGGATTCTCCAATTCCTCTCTATCAAAAACTTCTGCGTTTAGTGAAAGACAAAAATTACTTTGTCATCACTACAAATGTCGATCATTGTTTCCAAAAAGCCGGAATTCCCAAAGAAAAACTTTTTTACACTCAGGGAGATTATGGTCTTTTTCAGTGCTCAAAACCTTGTCACAAAAAGACCTACGACAATAAGGAACAGATTTTTTCAATGTGGGAAAGTCAGAATCTTGGTAAAATAGAAAAATTTACGAATGTTTCCTCAATATCAAATATCAAAATGAAAATTCCTTCTGAACTTCTTCCTAAATGTCCAGTCTGCGGTCGACCTATGTCAATGAATCTTAGGAGCGACGGAACTTTTGTTGAAGACACAACCTGATACAAAGCTGCTAATCGCTATGAAAACTTTATCAATGAAAACAAGGACAAGAACATAGTATTTTTAGAACTTGGAGTAGGCGGAAATACACCGGGAATAATAAAATATCCATTTTGGAATATGACATATTCAAATCCAAAGTCAACATACATTTGCATCAATAAGGGAGAAGCTATAGTTCCTGGAGAAATTGAAAAGCAAAGTATTTGTATTAATGAAGATATTTTTGAGGTTATAAAAGAATTATGACACAGGAAGAAAGACGACTTTATTTAATTGAAGAGCTAATCAAAGAAAGAAATGAAAAGATAAAGATTCCGAGCGATGAAAAATCCCAAAGAGATTTATTAAGAGCTTTAATGAATATAAGAGAACCTCTTCCAATTAGCGAGGATTTTCTGAATATTCAAGATCAATATTTGCAGGAAAGAAACAAAGAACGAGTAATTATTGATTCAGATACGCTTGAATGTAAAAGGAAAATTGCCGGAAATGAAAAAGCTGGGCTTTACCTTTGGCAAGGCGACATTACTAGTCTAAAAGTTGATGCTATCGTAAATGCTGCAAATTCCGCCCTTTTAGGTTGCTTTACTCCCCTTCACGCCTGCATCGACAACTGTATTCATACATTCTCAGGCATTCAGCTTCGCCTTGCTTGTAATGAAATTATGCAAAAACAAGGAAAACCAGAAGAAACAGGACTTTGTAAAATCACGCCAGCATTTAATCTTCCTTCAAAATTTATTTTGCACACAGTTGGTCCAATTGTCAGAACTTCTGTTAGTCCTATGGATAAAATTCTTTTGGCAAACTGTTATAAAAATTGTTTAACAACTGCAGCTCAAAATGAACTTGAATCAGTCGCTTTTTGCTGCATTTCAACAGGGGTATTTCGCTTTCCCGCAGAACTTGCCGCACAAATTGCAGTTAAGACTGTGGAAAATTGGCTTAAAGCAAACCCTAAAGAATCTGTAAAAAAAGTCATCTTCAATGTTTTTGGAAACAAAGACTTAGAAATATACAAGGAGATTTTAGAAGAATAATGGATTACAGAAAATATGGAGAAAATTACTATATTCGGCTAGATAAAGGCGATAAACTAATAGATAAAATTTTAGATATTTGCAAAAAAGAAAAAATAGCTTCAGCCATATATTCAGGCATAGGAGCTTGTGAAAGTGCAGATATTCAAACATTTATACCAGAAAAAGGAAATTTTGAATTAAAGCATATAGCGGGTATGCTAGAACTTGTATCATTAACTGGAAATATCATTACAGATAAAGAGAGTAATTATTATCAACATGCTCATGCAGTATTTTCATATAAAAAAGATGGAAAACACCAAGTTGCTGCGGGACATATAAAATCTATAACAATTTCATATACTGCTGAAATAGAACTCCGCCCCGTAATCGGAGGAAAAATTCAAAGAAAATTTGATTCTGAGACTGGCACAGGCTTTTGGGCTTTTGAAGATAAAAACTAGTTTTATCTAAGATTAAATACGAGGTTAATTATATGATAATATATTTTAGTGCAACAGGAAATAACAAATATGTAGCACAGGAATTATCTCAAGCAACTAAAGAAGAATTAATTCCACTAAAAAAACTAGTAAAGAATAAAACTTATTCATTGACTATAAAAGAAAATGAAGATTTTGGCGTTATAATGCCAACCTATTGGGAAGGACTACCATCTATCTTGTTAGACTATCTAAAAATCTTGATATAAATATAGAAGGTAGCAACCATTATTTTTATTTCGTTGCAACTTATGGTTGTGACTATGGAAACATACTTTCTACAGCAAGTAAGGAATTTTCAAAAAAAGGATTAAAATTTGACAGTTTATATACTGCAAGATTTGTTGATAACTGGAGCCCTATATTCAATCTTAAAAATAAAGAAAGAAATCTAAGGGCTGAAGAAAATGGAAAAAGAGAAACTTCCATGATAGTAAAAGCTGTTGTAAATAAAGAAAAAGGACACTCATTACCAGACCAAATGACGGCTTTTCAAGCAAATAGAGCAAAAGCAACATATGATTCTATAAGAAAAACAAGTTATTTCAAACTGAATAAAAATTCCTGTATTTCTTGTGGATTATGTGCAAGGCAATGCCCTGTAGAAGCAATACAAATAATAAATAATGTCCCTGTATGGGTAAAAGAAAGCTGTACTTTATGTCTAGGCTGTTTTCACAGGTGTCCGAAAGCAGCAATAGATTATGATAACAGTTTACAAAACGGTCAGTATGTCTTTTCAGAAGTCACACTTGATGACTAAAATTATTCTCATCTTCTATATTTATTCTGATATTCTTGTGGAGTGCAGCCCGTATATCTTTTGAATGTTGTATAAAAATATGACAGACTTTCATATCCACAACTAATAGCAATAGCTTTTATTGGCGTATCAGAAAAAATCAAAAGCCTTTCCGCTTCACCCATACGACAACTAATAATATATTGATTAATAGTAAATCCTGTTTCTGCTTTAAACTTTCTTGATAAATAAAAAGGACTTATAACGAATTCTTCCGCAAGACTGTTTAATGAAAGGTCTAAAGCATAATTTTCTTCTATATATCTTAAAACAGGACGAATATCTTTATTTTTCAAGAATTAAAAAATAAAGATATTCGTCCTGTTTTAAGATA
>JAILNT010000192.1 GCA_024691265.1 Treponema sp.
AAATATCGTTATTTAAGCGAGTACCTATCAAATTCCAATCAAAAATCTGTAACACTTTCATTTTCTGAAATTGAGAAAATACTTCAATTTGAATTACCTGATTCTGCACGAAATCACAGACCTTTCTGGGCAAATACAACAACACATTCAATTGCACTTAGCTGGCTTTCTGTAGGATATGAAACTGTAAGTGTAAATATGGATAAGCAAATTGTAGTCTTCGAAAAAACTGAATAATTGATACTAGGAATAATGCAATGACAGAAAACGAAGAGATGCTTAAGAAACTGTTTGCGGAGAAAGATTTTAATCCGAATGACGCTCAGTATAGAGCAATTACACATATAGAAGGTCCATTATTTTTGACGGCAGGACCTGGTTCAGGTAAAACTCGAGTGCTTTTGTGGCGCACTTTGAATCTTATTGTTTTTCATAATGTACAACCGAATGAGATTTTTCTTGCTACCTTTACGGAAAAAGCTGCATTGCAGTTGAAGGAAGGTTTACAAGGACTTCTTTCTATTGCATCTAAATATACTCACAAGCCTTATGATATTGCAGAAATGTATGTTGGAACTTTGCATTCTCTTTGTCAGAAGCTATTAAGCGACAGGCGTTTTAGTGAAGGTATGGCCCGTAGTAGACGGCCTGTAATTATGGATGAACTGGACCAGCATTTTTTTATTGCAAGATCAGATAACTGGAATGCCCTTTTGGAAGCTGGTGGCTTTGACCCTTCAAAAGCTGTTGATGCTTATTATCAGATAAATACATGGTTTGGACTTTCTCGAGAAAAAGGTTCGAAGACTAATACCGTTAAAAACTGTATCTCATTCTTTAACCGAATGAGTGAAGAAGACTTTGCTGATAAAGATATCAAACTTGAAAATGTTGATGAAACTGAAAAAGCACTTTTTAAGATGACTATAAAATATCGTGAGCTTTTGAAAGGTGAACATGCTGATAAGGTTGATTTTTCTTGTTTACAGCAGAGAGCTTATCAATATATTTCTCAACAGCTTTTGTCTGGAACTGTATTTCAACATGTGATTGTTGATGAGTATCAGGACACTAATACTATTCAGAAAAAGATTTATATGCAGCTTGCAAGCGGTAATAAGAATATTTGTGTGGTTGGTGATGATGACCAAGCTCTGTACCGCTTCCGTGGTGCTACTGTTGAGAACCTTGTAGATTTTGAAAATATCTGTGAAAAAGAAATTGGAGTCAAACCAAATCGAATAGAATTGAATATAAACTATAGTTCTCGAAAACAAATTGTTGATACTTACACAAGTTTTATTGAAGGAACAGATTGGGAGAATCCTGATAAGCCGGGACAATTCTATCGTATTCCTGATAAAAACATTGTAGCTCATAGCGAAGACAACAATACTTCTGTAATTCTTCAATCAGGAAAAAAAGAAGATGTTACTAAAAACATTGTTGAGCTAATTAGAAAAATTAAAGAAGAAGGAAAGATTACTGATTACAACCAGTGTGCTTTGTTGTTTCCATCTTTGAGTGCTGCAGCTGAAAAAGAGTTTGAAAAGGCTTTTGAAGATGCAGGCATTCCTTACTATGCACCACGCGCAAATAATATTTTGAACACAGAAGAGTTCCTTGTTGTATTTGGAATCTTAGCAAAGATTTTTAAGGTAGAAGCAAATCCCGATGGAGCTCGCGGTGAAGGAATGAAAAATTTCCAAAAGTGGCTTCAGTCTGCTTTAGTTCGTGCTGATGAAGTTGTAAATGATGATAAAAATCTTGAAGAGTTCATTGTTGCGAAATGGACTGAAATAGAATTTGCAAAACGTAATTTCCGAGCAATGGCTAATTACTGTGAGGAAAAACAGATTCCATTTACCAATAAAGCTTATTCCCAGACAACAAGAGTTTTAGCAGCTGTTCCAAAACTTGATGAAAATGTAAAACGAGTTTTACTTGGTAAGAATTTGAACGACTTTTTGACTAAAAAGAACAACGAAGGAAAGCCGATGTCTGTTGGTTATGTACTTAGCCGTGTGACAGCTTTGGACTGGACACTTTTGGACTTGTTCTATCAACTGAATACTTTTAACTGGTTTGGTGAAAAATACGATAAGGCAGAAAAAGGCGAGGAAGATTCTGCTCTGTATAATTTTGGATTAATAACAAAGTATCTTGCAAAGTACATGGAAATGAATAATCCAATAATTTCTGGAAAGAACTTTCAGGAAAATACAATGGGAAAGAACTTATTCAATTCTTACTTGTATACACTGTATCGCTTGGGTGAAACTGAATACGAAGATGCTGATGATCCTTTCCCAAAAGGTTGTGTACCATTCCTTACTGTACACCAATCAAAAGGTTTGGAGTTTCCTGTTGTAGTTTTGGCAAGCTGCCGTCACAACAACAGACAAGCAAGACCGTTGGATGTGCTTGTTCGAAAGATGTTCATAGAACAGAACAAGCTTCCTGAAATGGCAGAGCCTTTAGACAAGATGGATGAGTACGATACAATGCGAATGTTCTATGTTGCATTGAGTCGTGCAAAGAATGTTTTGATAATGGCTCAATTCAAAGGACAAGGCCAGAGCACTTATCACGCACTAGACCATTTATTTAATGAAAAGCAATTTGCAAACTGTTCACAGCTGCATGTGAATGAGCTTCCAACAAGTGATGATAAGAGTGACAGATTGGCACATGTTTATAC
>JAILNT010000225.1 GCA_024691265.1 Treponema sp.
AAAATATATGTTTTTCTAAAAGATACTAGATGAATATAGAAAAAACGTATACAGTTTCTTGGATATTTTGAAAGAATTTGATTTTTTTTTGAATAAGTATGTAATTTTTTACATTTTGTCAATAGAAATTTTCTGTGAAAAAAATATCTGTAATGCCACTAAAGATATTGAATCAGTTTATAAGTGTGTGTTAAAATCAACAGCGTTGTTAAAAACCAGGAGGTTTTAGAAATATGAAAAAGACATTGCTAAAGGCTGCAGTATTAAGTTTGACTGCTGCTCTTATGCTTTCAGGCTGTGGAGAAAAAGCTGCTGATACAGGTAGTGCTTCAACAAAAGATTCAAAGGCTAAGATGGCTGAATTCATTTTGAATAATGGTTCAGAACCTCAGTCTTTGGACCCTTCTAAGATTCAGGGTGTTCCTGAACATCGTCTTTATATGGCTTTGTTTGAAGGCCTTGTAAGCTATGATCCAAAAACTTGTCAGGCTATTCCAGGTGTAGCAGAAAGCTGGTCAAGAAGCGAAGATGGAACAGTTCTTACATTTAAGCTTCGTGATACAACATGGAGTGATGGTACCCCAATTACAGCTCAGACATTTGTTGATTCTTGGTTGTATTATATGGCTCCTGCTACAGCTGCTGAATATGCTTATATGCCAGCTGCAGTTATTGAAGGTGCTGCAGATTATAATTCAGGAAAAGCTGGTCGTGAAACAGTTGGTATCAAGGCTGTTGATGAACATACTCTTGAAGTAAAGCTTGTAGGACCTGTAGCTTATGCTATCGACATGATGGCTCACTATTCATTTGCTCCTCTTCCACTTCATGCTATTGAAAAGTATAAGAATGACTGGACAAAGCCAGGTAACTTCGTTGGTAACGGTCCATTCGTATTGGAAGAATGGGTTCCACAGGATCATGTTTCTGTAGTTCCAAACGATAAATACTGGAATAAGGAAAATGTATTCCTTAGCCGCATTACATATCTTCCTATTGAAGATACAACTGTTGCTTATAATAAGTTCAGAAATAATGAAATCGACTGGGATACAAGTATTCCTCTTGATGTTCTTGATGAAGTTAAACTCCTTCCATCTTATCACAAAGATTCACAGATTTCTTCATATTACTATGAATTTAATATCAATGACCCAACTTTGAAAGATGTTCGTGTTCGTAAAGCTTTAGCTATGTCTATTAATCGTCAGGAACTTGTTGACAAAGTTACAAAGGGTGGTCAGATTGCAGCTGATGCATTCTGTCCTCCTATGACAGGATATACTCCAGCTACAGGTAATGCTTTCAATGTAGAAGAAGCAAAGAAGCTTTTGGCTGATGCAGGTTATCCTAATGGAACAGGCTTCCCTAAGTTAACTGTTATTTATAACACAAACGATGGTCATAAAAAGATTGCTGAATATGTTCAGCAGGAATGGAAGAAAAATCTTGGAATTGATGTATCTCTTGAAAATATGGAATGGGCAACATTCTTGGATCAGAGACAGAGCAACAATTTCCAGATTGCTCGTGCAGGTTGGGTTGGAGACTATATGGATCCATCTAACTTCCTTGAATTGTGCTTAACAGACAGTGGAAACAATGATGGTAGATATGCAAATCCTAAGTATGATGAACTTTTGCAGAAGGCAGCACGTCTTCCAGCTGGAGATGAGCGTATGCAGCTTCTCCATGAAGCAGAAGAAATCATGATGACTCAGGATCAGGCTTTGATTCCTTTCTACTATTATGTATCACAGAACCTCATCGATTTGAATAAGTGGGACGGTTGGTATACAAACCCTCTCGATGTACATCCTTATGTAGGTTTGAAGGCAAAGAACTAATTATAAGTAATTACTAATAATTAGTAAAAATAAAAAGAAAAAATGTAAATGGAAGAGTGCATAAAGTGAGAGATTTAAGCCTCTTCCATTTATCAATAGAGGTTATTATGGGAAAATTTATTGTTCGCCGGCTTTTAAGCTTGATACCGACAATGTTTTTGATTATCACATTCAGCTTCTTTATCATTCGAGTTGCTCCTGGTGGACCATTCTCTAGTGAAAAGAAAGTAACTCCTGAAGTAATGGCAAACCTTTTACACAAGTATCATATGGATGAGCCATTAATGAAGCAGTATCTACGCTATATGGTAGACGTTTTGAATGGTGATTTAGGTCCTTCATACAAAAATAAGGATTTTACTGTAAATCAGCTTATTGGTCAGAGTATGCCTAATTCTATGATTCTTGGAATTACAGCTCTCATAATAGCTGTCGTTTTAGGTGTTACAGTAGGTCTTGTAGCGGCATGTAATCAAAATAGCTGGGCGGATTATTTTGCCATGTCATTTGCCAGCTTGGGAATTTCTATACCGTTGTTTGTTTTCGGTCCTGTTGTTGTTTTCATTTTTGCAATGAAATTAAAGTTATTCCCTACATCAGGTTGGATTACAAGTAGAGCTGGTTTGATAACTCTTGTTTTGCCAGCTTGTACATTAAGTCTTTCGTATTTTTCTTCTATATCACGTCTTACCCGTGCAAGTGTTCTTGAAGTTCTTCGTTCTGATTATGTTAGAACAGCAAGGGCTAAAGGACTTCACCCAACTGTTGTTCTTATAAAGCATGTTTTGAAGGGAGCTTTACTTCCTATAGTTACATATCTTGGACCAGCATTTGCAGGTATTGTTACAGGTTCTGTTGTTGTTGAGCAGATATTCTTAGTTCCAGGTATTGGTAACCACTTCGTAAAATCTGCACTTAATAGAGATTATACTTTGATTTTGGGAACTGTTATTGTTTATTCTTTCATCTTGATAATAATGAACTTTATTGTAGATGTTTTGTACGGTTTCCTTGATCCACGTATTTCTTACAAATAATTTATTGATTTTTCGACAACACGTGTAAAGGATATTTTTTATGTTTGGTTTTGGTTCAAAGAAAAAAAGCAGCGGAGTAAATGAGTTTAATCAGTCCATGAAGAGTGTTTCTTTATGGGATGATGCTTGGAAACGTCTGCGTAAAAATAAAATGGCTTTAATTAGCCTTTGGGTAGTACTTGGTTATATTGTAGTTGCTTTAGCAGCTCCAATTCTTCCTATTTATCCTTATGAAGAACAGGTTGTAGCTCATATCAATCTTCCTCCTTCTTTAAAGCCTGCTGGTGAAGTTATGCTTGCTCGCCGTACTGCATATCTTAAAAAGGTTATGAAAGCTGAAAATAGAACAGAATTCACTGCCAGTGAAAAGCAAGAATTGGAAGATATGAAAAAGGATATAGAAGTAAATCCTATTCATAAAAGAGTTTATATTCTTGGAACAGATTCTCTTGGTCGTGATATGCTCAGCCGTACAATTTTTGGTGGACGTATTTCTATTTCTATTGGTCTTATTGGTACATTAACGGCTTTGTGTATTGGTATTTTAGTTGGTGCTATTGCAGGCTATAAAGGCGGCTGGATTGATAACCTCCTTATGAGATTTGTTGATATTCTTTACGGTCTTCCTTATATGCTTATGGTTATTATCCTTATGGCTGTTCTTGGAAGAAATGTAGCCATTCTTTTCGTTGCAATTGCTCTTGTTTCCTGGCTTACAATTGCCCGTGTTGTTCGTGGTCAGGTAATAAGCTTGAAAAATTCAGAATTTATTGAAGCTGCACGTTCTATGGGTGCAAGCTCAATGCATATAATAATAAGACATCTTCTTCCAAATTGTCTTGGAATTATTATTGCGTATGCAACACTTTCTTTACCTAGTTTCATTATGAGCGAAAGCTTCCTTTCATTTCTTGGTCTTGGTGTTTCTGCTCCTTTGGCTTCATGGGGAAGTCTTGTTTCTGATGGTGTAAAAGGTATGGAAGTTTATCCTTGGATACTTATTGTTCCTGCAGTTATTATGACAGTGTTCCTATTTGCTATGAACTTTTTGGGTGATGGTGTTCGTGATGCATTTGACCCTCAGAGTAAAAACAGGGTATAAAATACTGCACTGCAATTTTTTTTAGAGTTATCCATAATTTTAGGTTAACAGATTTACGGAGTTAACAGATGACTGATGAAGTTATTTTGCAGGTAAAAGATCTGCGTACATATTTTTATACAGATGCCGGAGTCGTCAAGTCTGTCGATGGAATCACTTTTGATTTGCATAAAGGTGAAACATTGGGTATTGTAGGCGAATCTGGTTCAGGAAAGAGTGTTTCAAATCTTTCTATTATGAAACTTATTCCAACTCCTCCTGGAAAAATTGAGGGTGGAGAAGTTTTGTTCCATGGACAGGATTTGCTCAAGATGAGTGATAAGGAATTGCGTCATATCCGTGGTAACAAGATTTCTATGATATTCCAGGATCCAATGTCAAGTTTGAATCCTTTCCTTAGAATATCAACACAATTGATGGAAACAATTCAGTTGCATCAGGGACTTAATAAGAAAGAAGCTAAAGCAAAAGCTATTGAAATGCTAAAGCTTGCTGGTATTCCTGGTGCAGAAGAAAGAGTTGATTGTTATCCTCATCAGTTTTCTGGTGGTATGAGACAGCGTGTTATGATTGCTATGGGCTTGTCTTGTAATCCTGAAATCTTGATTGCCGATGAACCTACAAGTGCTCTTGATGTTACAATTCAGGCTCAGATTATCGAGCTTATGAAGGATTTGACAAAGAAGTTTGGTACAGCAGTTATTATGATTACACACTCTTTAGGTGTTGTTGCCGGTATGTGTGATACAATAAATGTTATGTATGCTGGTCGTGTTGTTGAGCATGGTGCAACAAAAGATTTGTTCGCAGCTCCTATGCACCCATATACACAGGGCTTGATTAAGTCCGTACCTCGTCTTGACAGGGATATTGATGGACGCTTGTTCTCAATTCCTGGTCAGCCGCCTAACGTTATAGATTTGCCTTCTTGCTGTCCTTTCTATCCTAGATGTAATAAGACAATGGATATCTGTAAAAAGAAGTATCCTCCTCTAAAACAGTTTGGTAATGGACATTGTGCTTCTTGTTGGCTTTATGCAGATAAAGAAGCTGTAGAGTTGAAGTCAGATTCTAATTCAAAGGAGGCTAAATAATGCAGCAGGCAGATAAAGTTTTAGACAGTAAAGTAGAAAACCTTCTTGAAGTAAGAAATTTGAAAATGCACTTTCCAGCAGGTGCAAAAGGTCTTTTTGGAAGAGAAAAGAAATATGTATATGCTGTTGACGGTGTTTCATTTGAAGTTCGTAAAGGTGAAACTTTAGGTTTAGTAGGTGAATCAGGTTGTGGAAAATCAACTGTAATTCGTGCTGTAGCTCAGCTTTATAAACCTACTGCCGGCGAAGTTATATTTGACGGTAAAGAGCTTACTCATACAGATAAGAAGTCAATGCTTGAATCAAGAAAGAATATGCAAATGGTTTTCCAAGACCCATATAGTTCTCTTGACCCAAGAATGACAACTGCACAGATTATTTCTGAACCTATGCAGATTTATCGTAAAAGAGGAATTATCTCTATGACAGATCAAGAAATATCTGATAGAGTTGATTCTTTGATGGAAATGGTAGGGCTTTCAAAATTCTTTAAGAATAGATATCCTCATGAATTTTCAGGTGGACAGAGACAGAGAATTGGTATAGCAAGAGCATTGGCATTGAAGCCAAAGCTTATTCTTGCTGATGAACCTGTTTCTGCTTTGGACGTTTCTATTCAGGCTCAGATTTTGAATTTGTTTAAAGATGTTCAAAAGAGAATGGGTCTTTCTTATTTATTTATTGCTCATGACCTTGCTGTAATTAAATATATTTCTGACCGCATTGCTGTTATGTACCTTGGAAAGATTGTTGAAATAAGTGATAGTAAAGATTTATATGCAAAACCTTTACATCCTTATACAAAGGCATTGCTTTCTGCAGCACCTATTCCAGATCCTGAAGTTGAAGCAAAAAGAGAACGTATTATTCTTTCTGGTGATGTTCCTTCTCCAAATGTTCAGCGTCCTGGCTGTTATTTCTATGATAGATGTCCTCATAGAATGGATAGATGTAAAGCTAATCAGCCTCCTCTTGTTCAGAAGGGTGAAAATGGTACAGACCATCGTGTAGCCTGTTTCTTATATAAATAGTAAGGAATATACAAAGCCTGCTTCTTTTGAGGCAGGTTTTTTTTTGTTAGTTTACAACTTGACCGCTATTTGATAGTATATTTATAATATGAAAACACCAATATTATCACCATCTTTACTTTCAGCTGATTTTTTACATCTTTCTGATGCATTAAAAAAAATAGAAAATACAAAATCTTCTGGAGATGTATTCGTTCATATAGATGTTATGGATGGTATTTTTGTGCCTCAAATATCTTATGGACAGCCAATTATAAAATCCTTACGCAAGGCAACAGAATTAGTTTTTGATGTTCATCTTATGATAGAACACCCTGAAAATCATATAGATAGCTTTATTGATTGTGGTGCTGATTATATTACTTTTCATTATGAAAATACTGTTCATATTGATAGAATAATTCAGCATATACATGAAAGAGGTAAAAAGGCAGGAATTGCTATAGTTCCAACAACTCCTGTTTCTGTATTATCTGAAATATTGCCGTTAGTAGACCTTGTTCTTGTTATGACTGTTAATCCGGGGTTTGGCGGTCAAAAATTAATACCATATTGCTTGAAGAAGGTTGAAAAACTTGTGGAATTGAAGCGAAATATGGATTACAATTATCTTATCTCGGTTGATGGTGGTGTTAACGATAAAACATTGCCAGCAGTTCTTGAAGCAGGTACAGAAGTTGTAGTTTCTGGTTCGTCATTTTTTAATGACACTTTGAATTGGAAGGGGTAAATAAAAAATGAATCTAGTCCAATGTGAACGATGTGCTGAAAATAGCTATTTTTTTTATATTATAAAAGTATTGTCTTGTCTGTTGCTTTTGTCGTTTTCTAATAGCTTATTTGCTAATGATAATGCAGCACAAGCTTTACTTCATGGTTATGAAGCATATCATGAAAAGGACTGGAAATCAGCTGTAATATTTTTCCGACAAAGTAATGCAGATCCTTCTGTTGTTTCAGATGCATCTTCTTATATGTTGATAATGTCTCAGCTTAATGCAGGAGAAGCAGAAGAAGCCTTGAAGGACTGTAACAGCTTTATTACTAAATATCCTGAAAGTTCTTATATTCCTCTTGTTTCCTATCAAAAAGGACGTTCTCTTTTTCTTGAAGGGCGTTATGATGAGTCTATTTTAGTATTAAGCAATTTTTGTTCAGAAAATCCATCTCATGTTTTGTTTCCATCTGCTCTTTATTGGATAGCAGAATCTTTTTATGCTAACTATGATTTTGACAATGCAGAAGGTTTTTATAATCGTATAATATCTGAATACCCAGATGATGCAAGGGCTAGTGAAGCTAAAAGACGTTTGCAGGAAATCTCTCAATGGGAAAGAGAAGAAAAATTATTATATCTTCTAAAAGTGACTGGTGAAGAATATCTTGCTGCTAAAGAAGAATATGAAAGAGAGTTAAAGCAATATAAAAGTGCAGATGTTGAGGGCTTAATTCAGCAATTGCAAGATGCCAAAAGTAAAATTGCAGAGTTAGAAGCTAAAAATGCTGCTATAGAAGAAGCTGCCCGTGCAGTTGAAGAAGCTGCTATGGAGGCTTCTGTAAAAATGGAAACTTCTATTAATCTTGAAGAAAATTCTTCTAGTAATAGCTCTATTCCTAATAGTGATTTAATTGCACTAAAAGCTAAGGCTGCTGTATTGCAGAAAATGCTTAATGAAAAAGCAGAAGGAAAATAATTAAAGTAAATTGTTTTTAGGGAAAAATGATGTCAGAATTTTTTTTGATTTTAACATGTTTATCTATAATTTCGACTTTTAATACATCTGTATCTTCAAGTTCTTATAGTAAAAAGAATACTGTTACAG
>JAILNT010000088.1 GCA_024691265.1 Treponema sp.
TGTTAAAGATGATGATAGAGAGTATGCAGTATTAGAAAATCATGGAAATAAATATATTCTTGCCGAATGTGAGATAAAAGATGAAAGTATAAGCATACTAACTAGTAATATATATATTGTGAATGAGCCGATAAAAATGTCTAAAAGAAAATTTGAAATTGTGAATAAGGAAATGGTTGATATAGAAACAGTTTCGCAAACTGAAGAAGAATAGGATAATCAAACTTTTTGAGGGTTTGCCAAGCGTTTTGAGGGTCTAGTTTGAGGGTCTGAATTTTAGAGCTATTTTAAAAGCCCACGGATCACTCCACAGGCTTGGGTGTAAGTCAGAAAGGTAAATCTGTTGCGTTAAGGGAATCCTCTGGAAAGTCAAAATCATTTCCATCAGGTAAGTCAGCATAATCGCAAGAAGTCTCATCATCTAAGCTATCACAGTATTCCTGCATCTCGTTTCAGCTGCGGAGAATGATTATGAAGTCAAGAGGCTAAGTTTAAAGAAGGTGTTGAAGTGATTAGCGATCAAATCGAACATTTTATAGAAGGATTACAAAATCTTACCGGTGAAGATAAGATTATATGGTCGAGGCTGTCTATGATCGATAATAATACAGCTATTCTTAATAAAATCAATGAATCATATGATTGGCATAAAGATTATAGTATAGATGTTAATGATTCTTACATTTATTTTGTTGAAGAAGGTTATGTATTATTAGCATCTGCGAAATTTGGCGGAGCTAAGGTGTTGGCTCCTTCTTTAAATAAGCTGGAGTTAATAGTTCAAATAAAAATGGGAATGGATGTTGAAATTTTGTCATCTTATGGTGACTTCAATATGCGAATACAAGAATTAAAAAATCTAATTGAGCAAAATGATAAATTGATTCTCCCGGACGCTTTATATGAATTTTTTGGGAAGGCCTTGAGGGTGAGAGAGTAATGGAGCAGTTATTTGGAGATAATATATTATTTTTATATTTTCTTGGAATAATAGTTATAGTTAATTATGAAGTGTTTTCTAAAAAACAAAAAATTATGCTTATATATGTATGTACTTATGGGCTAATGCTTTGCAGAAATATGTCTGTTAATTTTACATGTACTTTACTACTTGGAGGGCTTTTTGTTTATGAAGAATTTTTAAGTATAGATTCAAGTAAATATAAGTATATCAATAATCTGTTTAAGCGTGTCATGGATTTTGCTTTTCTATATTTGTTTTCTTATAAAATAGGATACATTATATTAGCTATTATTATATTTAATGCAAAATGTATTAGCACTCAGATTCCATTATTAATCAGCTTTCTGGATGGGAATGTCATTAGAATTTTAGTTTCTGCTTTATTGGTAGTTTTTTCATGCGAGAGAATATATAATAACCCGTTAGAGATTAGAACTTATAAGAGTATAGAACGCATTTTTAATAAGTATCCGTATTATGCATTTACAAAGATTTTTAACGATAATTCGAATGTGCTATTTAATAAATTGCAAATGGTGGCACAAATCGAAGATAAAACGTACATGAAAAGACAGAATGGATTTAGCGTTATATCGTTGAATTATATAATGACATGGGTGAGTGAGAAAAGTGCATTGATTCATGAAAAACAATTTACTAGGCGACGTTGTAAATCCTATTCCATTAATCATTTAGTAAAAAGAATTTTTAATATTATAAAAAAACTGATACTTAAAAAGCAGAAATTTTTAAGGATTAGGAGCAGGATTAAGTGTTTTTTGATATATAAGTGGAAATTGATATGTGATTTTTTATCTAGAAAAAAGAGAAGATATCTTAGAGGATATTCTACTATAGAAATGCAGTTGATAAGAACGCTGGCGATTAGCAAAGGACTTGTTACCGGAAAACCTAAAAATATTAGAGAAGCTTATTGTGTTATAGTTAGAAAGATATATGAGTTGTTATACACAGACATTTTTTTCTCCGGCTTAAAAAACGAGGTTATTGCAAGCGACATAAAAAAGTATAGAAGCTACTTGTTATATATATATTTACATTCAGTTAGTACAAAGATTAATGGTAAACGCTTTAATTCTGTTGATAAAATTTTTTCGAGTGATGATGTGGCTAATTGGCCTAATGAACTGATTTTTGTTGCGACATTGGGACTAACCTATCAAAAAATTACAGAGAAGAGGGTTGAACGTTATGCTCAGGTAATAGAAGACTATGGGTTAGACAGAAATATAATATTGGATATAATCAATAACAATTAGTTGATGTATTTGCTGGTATTCTTTTGACAAAAGAGAATTTGAATTACTTGTCATGCAAAAGAAAATTCTTATAAGTGATTCGGTAAGAGTTGGGATAATGGAGATAATGTTTCTCTGGAATTGATTGCAAGGCTTCAATGTACCTTTCCTTACGTTGGATTTCAATCTGAGGTATTTTACGCCAAAGCACTCTTCAGGTGGTATTGAAGTGAAGTAGGGGTGTCAATCGACTCATGATGCATAGTTGAAGTGATTTGTTTTTATGATCAGGATGGAAATTTGATGGAAGTTGGCACACCAATGTGAACACTGGTGACAGGCACTGTGAACAAGGATGAGATGAAGGAAATGGCAAACAAACCTAATTACATGACGGTTCCCGCAGTTATAAGGGAACCGGACAAGATAGAGATGTCCCGCCAGTTGGATGGAGTATATCGGTTTGATCATGCGATGAGACAGTGGTGCCTGTCACCATTAAATTTTTATAAAAATTTGTTCATTTATTAACAAAGATAAGTTTTGAAGATAGAATCCGAATAATAGTATAATTTGCGAGACTGCCTCTGATTTAATGTTAAGAATATAGTAGCAAACGATTCGATTGTTATGTGAAAGGAGCGTAACACATTACACATTGGTGCCGTGTACCATAAAAAATCTATAAACTTTCATTCTTGGATATTGACAGAAGTGGCTCAATAATACCGGTAGAGTGGCTTACGCCAAAGCGGAATGGTGGCTCATTTTCACCGGACAGGCACCTTTAGGAAGGGGCAAATATATTGGCATCAGAAAGAGTGATGGACTAAAGAGAAAGGAAAACATGAAGATATATTTTGATCAGCAAATATGGGCGTTGCTAGAGAATGGCACCTTGGACATAGACATAGTTAATAGGGTTGCTGAGAAGTCAAAGTGTGAATATTATTTGAGCGTTGCTCACCTCGAAGAATTACATAATGCCGAAAAAAAAGAAACAGAATGTCGAAAAGGCGTGACGAGAAGACTTGAGGAATTCATGAAAGAGCATACTGTTTCTGGAATTATTAAAGAAACATTTGAGGGTGTTGAGTTCCATCCTGGAGAAGAAGAATATCAAATGGCAAGAAACTCAGTGTGGAAAGTTGATACTATGGATATTATTCAAGGTATATCAAATATAGGTTTATCTGCACAAAAGCAGAATGGGATTGATCCTAAAAAATTGTTTGAAGGAAGAAAACATGATTTAGATACTGAATATAAAGATATTTGGAAAATCCAGTTGGTCAAACAATTATTGAAATTGTTTGGAGTTGAAAACGTGAAATATCAAGCTTTGAAAAGTAATTATTTAGAGCTTAATAACAAAATGACACTTATCTTTGAAGTGTTAGCAGCAGCTGGATTCAAAAGGGACAAAAACGAAAAGTTACATAATTCGGGTGCATATGATCTTCA
>JAILNT010000325.1 GCA_024691265.1 Treponema sp.
CCTTAGTGAGAATTACAAAATCAGGCTTAAGAGAAATTATTGCTTCAAGCGAAGAAGTTGTCAAAGTCCCAACAGAAACTGCATTTTCAGCTCCTTCCAATTCAAAAGCATCATTCGTAGTTCCTGAAACATTTCCACCTGCTAAAAGCCACATTTGAGCAATAGATTTCGAAAGGGCAACAACAGTTTTTGGGCAACTATCTTTTGCATATACTAAGGAAGCAAACAAGAAAAAAATTGTAACTAAACTTATTTTTTTAAGAAAATTGATTTTTGCGTTCATCTAGATACCAGTCCTTAAATGTTTTCAAGTGGCTTAAAGGAACAGGATTTTTGATAACCGTAAATTTTTCTGCTTCAAGATTTTGAACAAAACTTTTTTTACCGGTCTCTTCTATACCAAAAATATCCTGCTTAATGTGAAAACCTATATTTATGAAAAGAGGAAAAACTTGAATTACTCTTTTTATACCATTGTTCAAGCTTTTTTCCTTTATAGTTTTCAAATACAAGTCTATATTACCTTCACCTGTGAGGCAGACAACTTCAACATTAAAAAAGCCATTAGAGTGTAAAATATCTGAAAGTAACGAATATTCCCTATTATCAGCTCTACCATGTCCAACAAGACAATATTCATATTCAGAACTAAAACCTATTTCTTTGATTAAAAGCTTAGAAAACTTTCTAATGGCATTTGGAGACCCCAAAACAGGAGTTCCAAATGTCAAAACAGAAAACTTTTTTATATACGGTTCAACTTTTTTTCTAAGTTTTTTTGCTTCATAACCATCTGTCATTAAAATAGGTTTTATAAGGATTTCATCAACATCTGATGCCAGCAAAGATTCTAATTTATTCTCAAGAGAAGTCTCACCTTCAGAATTAATCAATTCATAATCAGCATAAATTATTTTTTTCATCAGCAAGACTCCTATTTTCAAATATGATAAAATAACTGCAAACACTATCGCTGCATTAACAATAAAGACACAAATTTCTTTTTTAAATTAAATGAAAAATCTATATTCAGCTTCCTCCAAAATACATAACATTTATATAGAATACTCTCCTGCTCCGAGAACTTCCGAACTAATTTTTTTAATCTGATTAGCTACGTCATCAACATTTATAGCCACAAGGTTTTTCTGAATACCTCTTACATAAGATTCCTCATTTTGTAATTTCTTATCAATTACTAAATGCTCATCTAATGCAAGTAAAACAATAATACCGGCGTCTAATAGGTGATGAACAACATTTGCGTAATCTTCTCCAACTACAGGGGTATAAAGGTAAGTGTGCTTAAGACTATCATAAAGGCGTTTTTCAATTTTTTGTAAAACATCATTTGTTACTCCATTCTTTCCAAGAAAGAATTCAAAAACTTTTGCAGTTTGACCTTTAAGACCGGCACGTTTCTTATTATCTATAGTTGATGAATATTTAGATTCTCCATTAAGATGAATTTCTTTTATAACACCACAAGCACTGGTCATATTTGTAATACGATCAATAAGAATTAATTCACCAAGCACCTTATGTTTTTTAAATTCATCTGCAACAACTAAATCGCTAAAAGAAATATCAACAACAGCAATTTCATTTTTACTCAAAGAATCAATTTTTTTGTGCTTTCCACTATTTACATCAATAGCATATTGTATTCCGGTTACAACTGCTGAAAGCTGTTTCGTTCCAATCTTTACAAAAAAATTTTTTCCATTTTCAAGCTTAGAATCGTCCATCCAAAGTAATGTTGCAGTAACAAAATTTGTAAGTTTAAGATTTGTATTTATCTCAAAAACACAACCTCGACTTACATCAACTTCACGGTCTAAGGAAATATTACCTGCCTGTCCTCTTTTTGCACTCTGAACTTCATTAAATCCATTAATAATTTTCTTTACTTTAGCTTTTTCTCCACTTGGTAAAGTTGTAATTTCATCTCCAACATGAACATTGCCTTCTTCTATTTGCCCCTGAAAACCTCGAAACTCATGATTAGGACGACATACACGCTGAATCGGCATATAGAATTTTTTTTCGTCGGTAGATAAATCTGCAAAAAACTCTTTTCCTGCAATATCCACATCTTCCAAATGAGCAAGAATTGTTGGCCCATTATACCAATCCATATTTAATGATTTTTTTGTTACATTATCACCTTCTGTCGCAGAAATTGGAATAATTTGTACATTTGAAAGTTTAATTTCGTCAATAATTTCTTGAATCTGTTTTGTAACTTCCTTAAATCGTTCTTCGCTATAATCAACCAAATCCATTTTATTTACTGCAAAAATAAAATTTTTTATACCCATCAAAGAACATATTCGACTGTGACGACGAGTTTGAATTAAAACGCCCTGTTTCGCATCAACAAGAATAATTGCAAGGTCTGCAAAAGAAGCACCTACAGCCATATTTCTAGTATATTCTTCATGCCCCGGAGTATCAGCTACAATGAAACTACGCTTTTCCGTATTAAAATAACGATAAGCAACATCAATAGTAATTCCCTGCTCCCTCTCTGCAATAAGACCATCAAGCAAAAGAGAATAATCTATTTT
>JAILNT010000349.1 GCA_024691265.1 Treponema sp.
AACTGTAAATATTATAGCAAAGACCAAGTTTTTCCCTTATCGATTGAAAAAAACGGCTGCTCATAGTATCACCCATAATGGCATTAAGCACAGACAAAGAATAATAATCATTTTCTGAGAGAGGACATTTGAAAGGATATAAAATAAATATTTGTTCCTGCCTAAAATCAGATTTAACAAAATTAAATCCTTTTGACCAAACAGCAGTTTCAGAAAAATGTTTTAACTTCGCATCAAACACTTTATGTTCTGGAAGTTGTTCCAGCATATTTTTTATAAGTTCAACATCAATATTACCGGCAACACAAACAAGCAATTCGCCATGGGCTATATATTTATCATACCATGAATACATTTGCTCTCGGGTAATGAGGTCTATATCAGCAACACTTCCACTAACATTTTCACCTAAAATTTGATTTTTCCATAAAAGCTTTTCTACAGAATCAAAAGCACATTCTTCAAAATCATCTTCCGCAGATAATATTTCACTCTTTACAACTTCAGCTTCTTTTTCATACTCGGCTTTTGGAAAAATGGAATTTTGAGTCATATCACACAAGACTTCCAATGCCCTTTTTAGAGAATTATTAGACGTGCTATTTAATAAAGGAATTGTAGCGTGAACACATACAGTTTCTTTTTCTGTAAAAGCATTAAAATAGCCACCCATTCTATCAAATGTCTTTGATATATCAGAGTAAGACCTTGTTTTAGTACCCTTAAAAAGCATGTGTTCCATAAAATGAGTTATGCCCCTATTATCTTTCTGTTCGTAACGAGAGCCCACAGAAAAATAGAAACCGATTGCCACAGTTTTAGCCATAGCAATCGGTTCCGTTATGAGCATAATCCCATTGTTCAATACAATGGAATCTATAGACATATACTAGTTATTATTTTTAGCCTGCTCTTCAACAGCATCAATATAAGAAAGGTTAAGTCTGCCCATCTTGTCAACTTCGAGAAGCTTAACAGGAATCTGCTGACCTTCTTTCAAAACATCTGTAACCTTCTCTACACGCTTTCTAGAAAGCTTAGAGATGTGACAAAGTCCTTCTTTACCAGGAAGAATTTCAACAAATGCACCAAAATCCATAATACGCTTTACAGTTCCCTGATAAATTGTACCTGGCTCTGGATCTTCAACCATACCCTTAATAGCAAGCTTTGCTTCATCAGCAGACTTGCCATTTCTTCCGTAAATTGTAACAGTTCCATCATCATCAGTGTTGATTGTAACATTGTACTGACTAGAAAGAGCTTTTACATTCTTTCCACCAGGTCCAATCAAAGCACCAATCTTATCTACAGGAATTTTCATTGTCTCAATCTTTGGAGCATAAGGACTTATTGGCTGTGGCTTATTGATGCACTGTTCCATAATTCCAAGAATATGGAGACGTCCTTCCTTAGCCTGAGCAAGAGCTTCCTTCATGATTTCCATAGATACACCGGCAATCTTGATATCCATCTGGAAACCAGTGATACCATCTTTTGTACCAGCAACCTTGAAATCCATATCACCAAGATGGTCTTCTTCACCAAGAATATCAGACAAAATCTTGTAATTCTCATATTTAGGACCATCAGTAATAAGACCCATAGCAACACCGGCAACCATCTTCTTCATTGGAACACCAGCTGCAAGGAGTGAAAGACAACCACCACAAGTAGAAGCCTGAGAAGAAGAACCGTTAGATTCCATAATCTCAGAAACAACACGAATTGTATAAGGGAATTCTTCACGAGAAGGAATCATTGGAGCCAAAGAACGGCGTGCAAGATTTCCATGTCCAATTTCACGGCGACCTGTTGCCAATCTACCAACTTCACCTACACTATATGGAGGGAAATTGTAGTGGAGAATGAAATTCTCACGGCGGTCACCTTCTATATCATCATATACCTGTTCATCAAGGGCTGTTCCAAGAGTTGTAACAGCAAGAGACTGTGTTTCACCACGAGTAAACAAAGCACTTCCATGTGGACGAGGTAATACATTAATTTCACAAGTAATAGGACGAATTTCGTCACACTTTCTTCCATCGATACGAAGTCCTTTTTCAAGGATACTCTTACGAAGAAGATTGTACTGAATATCGTCAATACATGCATCAAACAACTTTTTCTGAATATCATCAGCAAGCTGTTCTGCATGATTAGCAGCAACCTGAGCTTTTACAGCATTAATTGCGTTACCACGATTCTGCTTTCCTGCCTGGAAACAAGCTTTTTCCATTAAAGGAGTTGCTTCTGCAATGATTGCATCTTTATTTTCAAGAACAACATCTAAAGGTGCAAGAGGAAGCTTTTCCTTTCCACACTTTGCACGTAAGTCGTCCTGAAGATGACACATTGTAGAAATAAAATCCTGTGCCTTAGCTAAAGCACCAAGCATAACATCTTCTGTAGCTTCTTTAGCACCGCCTTCAACCATTGTGAAGCCTTCTGCTGTACCAGCAACTACAATTTCAAGCTGAGCTTTTTCAATCTGTTCATATGTTGGATTAAGAACATATTCATTATCAATATAAGCAACACGGCAAGCTGCAACAGGTCCATGGAAAGGAATATCACTTATTGTAACAGCTGCACTAGAAGCAATAACAGAAAGGATATCTGGCGGATTAACACCATCACTAGAAACACAAGTTGGAACAATCTGTATTTCTCTACCAAATGCAGGCTCAAACAAAGGACGCATAGGTCTGTCGATAAGACGGGATACAAGAATCTCCTTATCCTTAGGTCTGCCCTCACGCTTGATAAAGCCACCTGGAATCTTACCAGCAGCATAATATTTTTCGTTATAATCTACTGTAACAGGGACAAAATCCATACCCTCTGTTACATTTGATGAAGCACAAACCGTTGCAATGACAGCAGTACCACCAAACTGAGCATAAACACAGCCATTAGCCTGTTTACCAATTTTACCTGTTTCAAGAATAAGCTCGTCATTGCCTATTTTATAAGTAACTCTTTCTACCATAATATCTTCAAACCTTCTTGTTAGTTCTTTACGTTTCTGTACGGGGTCAGGAATCGCCCGCATTGCTCAAAAACGGAAAAGTCTGCCATAAGATAAAAAAACTTATGACAGACCTGTGTGATTAGTGACGTAATCCTAAATCTTTTACAAGCTGACGGTAACCTTCAAGGTCACGAGCCTGATAATATCTCAACAACTTTCTGCGCTGTCCGATAACCTTAAGCATTCCACGAGAAGCACCTGTGTCCTTTGGGAAAGCCTTACAATGAGTTGTAAGCTCCTTGATTCTCTCTGTCATAAGAGCAATCTGAACCTTTACGTTTCCAGTGTCGCTGTCGTTAGCTCCGAACTTGCTAACAATTGAAGATGTTGTTTCTTTTGTAAGTGCCATAACTTACTCCTCTATAAAAATTATTGTCCGTACATACTGTGTCTTGTACGCTTTATCAAGAAAAATCTTTACAGAATCTTCTTCCAAAACGCAAGACGTCCGGTATATATAAGGGAATGCAACCGGAGAGTCATCATTCCCGAACAGACTTATCTGTATTTTATAGGTCCCATCAGGAGGCATCACCTGAAATGAGTCCCTTTTAGCCGTATATACATTAAAGTCAGAACAAGTTTCTTTCAACTTCCAATCAAGAGAGGAAGCATCATAACTGAAAGGTCTTCTTAACAAGAATGTAACAGGGCTAAAATCAGCAGCCATGATATACTGCCTTATCAGAGATGAACTAACCCTTTGTCCTTCATAAAGAACAGGAGGTACAAACTCTGTGTCGAAACCAAGTTCTTGTCCTATTTTCTCTATCTGATTAACATCTGTAGCACCACGATATCCACAGCGAAAATCAAACCCCTCCGCCAAAAAACGGAGATTACAGAACTCCACAAGCAACTTAAAAAAGTCTCGACCTTCCATTCTACCGAAATCAGTAGAAAAGTCAATCACAATCGCAAAATCAAATGCTTCTTTACGACAAAGTTCCAGTCGCTGCGATAAAGTAGTTATATCCCCTCCGTAAGTCTCTACATCTTTTATACCACGTAAAGACCTTGTAAAGGTAACAACACCACAAGCATATTTTTTCTTAGACAATACAGCTGAAAATAAAGCTTCATGTCCAATATGAGGACCATCAAAACTTCCTATGGTTAAAGCTGTTCCCTTAGACTTAAAGTTATCAGGGAATTTTCCGTTAACAATATCTTCCCATGAATATACAGGAAAATCGTTATGCGGAATAACAAAAGCATAAGACAGTTTATTATTATCCTTGTTTATTACGCCTGCAAATTGATAATCATCATAAAAAGCAGCAAATGATTTATTTTCAGAAAGCTTAAAAGCCTTGTCTGCATCAACAAAACAGGATTTATTTAAAGGCTGCCCATTATTAAATCTTGCACAACCCTTACTATTCAATTTTACCGGATAAAAACCACATAAAGAAACAACATCTGCAGTAACTACTTTCAATGCCGATTTTACAAGGGAAAAGTCATATAACTCTTTTTCCTTTTCTTCATTTGATTTTTGTGTTTTTTGTAAATTCGTATTTTTTACAGCTTCTAATTGATTCTTTTTTATTCTAATTGCTTCATATTTTTTTTCGGTTTCAATAGCATTAGAAATAGAAAATTCTGGAAGTCTATCTACAAAAACTGCATCATTCAAAGAAAAAGGTCCAACGGTTAATCGTCTTAAAGCTGCAAGATGTGCACAAGAACCACAGGCTAAAGCAACATCTCTTGCAAGAGAGCGAATATAAGTACCTTTAGAGCATTTCACATGTACATAAGCATAGCGAACATAATTTTCGCCATCAATATTTTCAACACAAATATCTTTTATTGAAAACTCATATATATGAACCAAACGAGCAGGAATATCAGCAGTTATGCCAGAAACAGCAAGTTCACTAGCTCTTTTTCCATCAACATGAATAGCAGAAAAAGCAGGAGGAGTTTGCATTATATCCCCAATAAAACTAGTTACAGCGTTTCTAAAATCAGATTCTTTTGGTAAAGGAGTTTTTTTTATAACATCACCAGTAGGATCTAAAGTATCAGTTTCTGAACCAAATGAAATAATTCCATCATAAGATTTATCAAATGCTGTTACATGAGAAACTAATCTGGTTACACGCCCAACCAAAACAACTAATAAACCATCAGCAAAAGAATCAAGTGTACCAGTATGACCTACCTTTGTAGTATGAAGGGCATGTTTTATTGTCCATAATGAATTAAAACTGGTGGAATCTCGCTGTTTTGCATACAACAAGACTCCACTAGCATTATTAGCTGTTGCGGCGAGCATTTTCCTCCGCTTCTAGCTTATTCAACTTATCAACCATTGCAAAACCATCTTTATAGCTTCTATCAGCTATAAAAGTTAATTTAGGAAACTTATATATAGAAAGTTTCTTTGCAATAGAAGACTGTATAAATCCAGCTGCACTTTGTAATCCCTCTACACCTTTAGCAGTAGAATTATCGTCCATGAAACTAGATACATAAACCTTAGCGTAAGCCAAATCCCCAGCAACTTCAACACGGTCTATAGTAAGAAATGTTGAAACACGAGGATCCTTTATCTGCTGGCGGAGAATCATATTAGCAATTTCTCCGCGTAATTGTTCACCTAAACGAATTAGTCTATATTGACCCATTAGTTGGCGTCTCCTGATGCAGAATCAGTCTTTTCAGCGGCAGCTTTCTCAGCAGCAGCTTTTTCATCTACAAGACTATCACCAAGTTTACGGGCAACTTCGATATACTCGAAGATTTCTAATGTATCGCCAACCTGGATATCTTGCCAATTCTCAAGACCGATACCACATTCAAATCCTGCATTAACTTCTTTTGCATCGTCCTTGAAACGCTTCAAAGAAGAAATCTTTCCTGTAAACTTAACAATTCCATCACGAATCAAGTTTACGCTGCTAGAACGTTTAACAACGCCATCGAGAACGTAACATCCGGCAATAATTCCAATTTTTGGAACCTTGAAAGTATTACGAACTTCGACAGAACCTGTAACCTGTTCTTTTGTATCCGGCTTAAGCATACCTTCCATAGCGGCTGTAATTTCTTCAACACACTTATAGATGATATTATACTTACGGATTTCAACCTTTTCCTTATCAGCCAAAGCTTTTGCTTTAGGAGTAGGACGAACATTAAATCCAACAATAATTGCGTTATCATCAGCTGCTGCCAATGTAACATCACTTTCATTAATAGCACCAGCAGATGAATGAATAACAACAAGGCGGATATCTCTTGTTGAAAGTTTTTCCAAAGAACTCTTCAAAGCTTCTGCAGAACCCTGTAAATCAGCCTTGATAATAACCTTAAGCTCTTTAACTTCACTCTGCTCGATTGTTGAATAAAGATTATCGAGAGTAACCTTCTTAACAGCCTTTGCATCTTCAAAGCGTTTGAGTTCCTGACGTTTTACAGAAATCTCACGTGCAGCCTTTTCAGATTCAGTAACCTGGAATGGGTCACCGGCATTTGGCATAGACTCTATACCAAGAACCTCAACTGGCATAGAAGGAGAGGCTTCAGAAACTCTCTGCCCTTTATCATTGAACATAGCACGAACGCGACCACTGTAGACACCAGCAACAAATGGATCTCCAGTACGCAAAGTACCACGCTGAACAATAACAGAAGCAACAACACCACGACCTTGATCGATACGTGATTCAATAATCTTACCTTCTGCACGGCAATCATATGGAGCTTTAAGTTCAAGCATTTCAGCCTGCAAAAGAATTGCATCAAGAAGGTCATCAATACCTTCATGCTTCAAAGCTGAAATATTTACATACTGTGTTTCTCCACCCCATTCTTCAGGTGTAAGACCAAGTTCAGAAAGCTGAGTCATAACTCTTTCTGGATTTGCTTCAGGCTTATCAATCTTATTAACAGCAACAATAATAGGAACCTTAGCATCTTTAGCATGATTTACAGCTTCCAAAGTCTGAGGCATAACACCATCGTCTGCTGCAACAACAAGAACAACGATATCTGTTATCTGAGCACCACGAGCACGCATCATTGTAAATGCTTCGTGACCTGGAGTATCAAGGAATGTAATTACACCCTTGTCTGTTGAAACCTGATAAGCACCAATAGCCTGTGTAATTCCACCAGCTTCACCTGCTGCAACATTTGTATGGCGAATAGCGTCCAAAGTCTTTGTCTTACCATGGTCAACATGTCCCATAACTGTAACAACAGGAGGACGAATCTTTGTGCCCTCTTCTGTTCCCTTATCACTCTCAATAACAGTTTCATCATAAAGAGAAATGAGGTGAACCTGACAATTATATTCACTGGCAACAATTTCAGCTGTTTCATGGTCAATTGACTGGTTAATAGTAACCATCATACCAAGAGACATAAGTTTTCCAATAACTTCAGAGGCTTTAAGATTCATCTTACGAGCCAAATCAGAAACAGAAATTGTTTCCATAATATCAATCTGCTTTGGAACTACGCTTGCTGGAGTCTGCTCCTTCTTCTTTGTATAAAGCTGTTCCTCGCCGAATAATTCTTCTTTATCTTTACGAGAGTAAACCTGCTTCTTTCCCTTGAAAGTCTTTTTTGCAGGTCCCTTATTTTCAATTGGTGCAGGAGGTGCATAACTAGAGCGTCCACTACCAAATCCAGGTCTTCCACCTTGTCCACCATTACGGTTAAAGCCACCCTGACCACCGTTACGATTGAAGCCACCCTGACCGCCATTACGATTGAAGCCACCCTGACCACCGTTACGGTTAAAGCCACCCTGACCGCCATTACGGTTATAACCACCGCTCTGACCGCCATTACGATTATAGCTACCGCCCTGACCACCATTATTACGGCTCTGATAACCTTCACGAGCCTGGGTACCTGTAAAGTTACCGCCATTACGGTTATAGCCACCCTGACCGCCGTTACGATTATAACTACCGCCCTGACCACCATTACGGTTGTAACCACCCTGACCGCCGTTACGATTATAGCCGCCATTATTATAACGACCTCTAGGACGATCTGAAAGGTTACCAGCCTTTACATTTGGACGGGCAGAATTCAACTCAAATGTTGTTGAACTCTGTGCACGAGCAACTATATGGCTCTGATATGTAGGCTGAAGTCCAGAACGTGCTGACTGTTCAGACTTTGCAGCACTTTTCTCAGTCTTAGAATCTGACTTCTGATTTTCATTAGTCTTTGAAACAGGCTGACTTTTATTATTAGACTGAACTCCCTGTTCACGCTCGCTATTATTTCTTTTCTTAACAACTACAACCTTTTTTCTAGAAGCAGAGTTACTACTAGAACTAGAGTTATTTGAATTATTTCCAGCAGCAGACGACTCTTTAGACGAGCCTGCATTATTTTCTTTTGCAGGACTTGCTTCTGTATTTTTCTTATGTAATATTACTTTTGGCTTTTTCTGTTCTTCATCCGTCATAAAACTTCCTTATGCTTGTCCAACTACTCAAATACGATTTCAACATGACAATTTGGACAGTGAGTCATGCCTAAAGTTATACGAGCTCCACATTCTGGACAGAAATATTCCTCTCCATCGTCGACATCATCTTCTGTTGAAGCATTTTTATCTGAAGATTTTTGTTCAGGCTGAGAATTGTCTATATTGTTTTCAGCCAAAGTTTCTTCAGATTTTTCCTCAGCAACATTTTCTGAACTATCGGCTAGAGTTGCATCAAACTTTTCAGCACTTTCAGAACCTGCTGCATTTTCAACATTTTCATTATCATTATTATCAGAATCATAAGGAGCATCATCATTAAACAATGATGCAGCCGCTTTTCTAGCCTCAAATTCTGACAAATCCATTTCAGCAGCCTGTTCTTCTGTCTTAACATCTATTGTCCAATCACAAAGTCTGTTTGCTAGACGAACATTCTGACCTTTTTTACCAATTGCAAGAGAAAACTGTTTATCCTCTACAATAGCCAATGCTGTTTTCTTCTGTTCATCTAAAATCTTAACATCAAGAACTTCAGCAGGTGATAATGCATTCTTTATAAACTGAACTGGGTCTGGAGAATACTCTAGAACATCAATTTTTTCTCCATTAAGTTCACGTATAACAGTCTGAATACGAACACCCTTAGGTCCAACACAAGAACCTACAGCATCAACTTTATCACGAACAGATGAAACTGCTATCTTTGTTCTATAACCAGGGTCACGAACAACATTATGAATCTCAACAACATTCTCGCTAATTTCAGGAACTTCCTGTTCAAGGAGTCTGCGAACAATTTTTTCATCAGTTCTACTTAAAACAAGCTGAACGCTAGAATTTGTCTTTTTTATACCAACGATAAGACTCTTTATTCTATCACCCTTCTTATATACTTCGATAGGGCTCTGGAATTTTCCAGGAAGAACACCTTCAACTTTTCCCAAGTCAACATATATATTATTGTTGCGTTGTCTCTGATAATATCCAATTATCATTTCACCGACTTTATCTTTATATTCATCATAAAGACTTGTCTTATAGCTTTCAGAAAAACCCTGACGAGCAATTTGTTTTCCAAAACCAACTGCACTTCTCTCGAAATCCTTTTTAGGATCAATAGGAATATCGATTTCATCACCGAGAGCACATTCAGAATTACGCTCCAAAGCATCTTCTAAATCAATTTCCTTTACAGGATCAAAAACTCCATCAACAATAGTCTTTCTTGCATAAAGATTAACACTAGATAAATCATCAGAAAATGTAACTATAGCATTATCTGCTTCTGATCCAAATGTTCTTTTATATGCAACCTTTAATGTATTCTCAATTGTTTGCCTGATTGAATCCTCGGAAACGCCTTTTTCCTGTGCCATAGCACGGATTGCATCTGCCAGTTCTGACATATCAAGCCTCCCTTACAAATGTATAAATTTAGCCTTTGCAATATCTTCATATAAAACAGTCATAACTTTTGACTGCTCTTCAGAATCAGATGCAATAGCAGTATTATCTAAAACTTTCTCATTGTTATCAACTTTAGATAAGTCAAGTGAAACAGATTTGTCATCGGCATTTACAATCACACCGCCTAACCAATCTGAAACAAGTTTACTCCAGACACGAACTTCCTTTCCAATAAAAAGAGGAAATTCAGCAGCATTTTTTATATTTCTCTCCATACCAGGAGAAGTCACTTCCATATAAATATCTTCAGAATTTAGAAGAACTTCAAGACGAGGCAGTAACAACCTGTGAACTTTAGCACAGTCATTAACACCCATAGATTTTGTGGAATCCTTACTAGTAACAACAGCAAGTACATGCGTGCTTCCTTTCTGAGGAACAACACGAAGTTCTACAAGGACATACCCCAAACCAGCAACCAGAGACGCGCATTCTTTATAATGCGGCATTGAATTCAACGAGCTGTATTCCAAATTATGTCACCTATATACGAAAAAGGACCCGTTTAACCGAGTCCATTCTAAAATAGATTAAAATGTGCAAATTAAATATAGCATACAAGAAAAATCCTGTCAACAAAGATTCTATAATTCAGACAAAGAATTAAGAGCTGTTTCCATGTGCTCAGGTAAATCTATTTTAAACGTATCTTTTAATCCAGGAACATTAATTTTCAAATACACAGAAGCCAGTTGCAAACGTTTTATGCCACAGAGTTTTTTTACAAGTTTATTTGCCTTAAAATCACCGTGTTTATCATCTCCTGCTATAGGACAACCAATCTGTGCAAGCTGAATTCTAATCTGATGCATACGTCCAGTACCAAGCTTTAGTCGAATCTTACTCAGATAGATTTTTTCTCCAGCTTCACCATAAGGAATTTCAAAAACCTTCTCTACATTATAGTAAGTAACAGCAGTTCTTGATTCTCCCCTTTGCATTAACTCACCTTGTATAACACCTTTACTATCTTTTACTTTACCTATACAAAGTGCTATATACTCTTTAGAAACACCGCCAGTTGAAATTATCTTAGTCCATTTAGAAGCTGCTTGAGGAGATTTTGCAACAACAAGAATACCAGCTGTTTCCTTATCCAGCCTATGAACAAGATAAACCTTTTGTCCAAGCTGATTTGCAAGTTCTACATCTACAGAATGAGCAACACCTTCCCCACCCTGAACAGCAAGTCCTGCCCTTTTATTTATAATGCATATTTCTGCATTTTGATATAAAATAGCTATCGTATCCATTCTTAGCAATATAAACTAAAGTAAAAGTTAATGCTATACAAAACACAATATCTTCTATATATCAATTAGCCTCTAAGGGGAGTTGATATAAGGTTAACTAGGAGTTTTATATAATGAAGAACAGCCTAAAAACATACATTATCTTTAGTTTTCTGATGATTTTCACATTATTAAAGATAAATGCTCAAACATCTGATATTTACTACACAATAAACCTTCCTGAAGGTTTTGCTTTTGCCCAATCTGAAGAAACAGAAGAAGGTACATACACTCTTTATGAACATAAAGATTTACCGGTAGACCTGAATATTCTTGTAACAGACAATGAAAAATATGAAAGTGCAAAGAAAGCTTTAGAATATCAAATGCAGACATTAATAAATCCAAAATATGCCATACATGAAATAAAATGGCGAAATATGAATTGTGCCATAACAGACTTTTCTTCAAAAATAACATCTTCAACTACAGAATACACATTTGATATAAAAGGCTGGGCAACTGCAATTCCTTTAATAAATCAGAAAAACATTCTGCTTGTTTTCTGTTACGCTGCAGAAGAATTAAATTCTAAAAAGGAATATGATTTAGATGCAATTACAGAATCTATAATAGATTCTATTGCAATTGACAATGCAAGCTATTTATCACCCGGAATTATAACTTCATATCTTTTTCCTAATAAGGGTAATAAAGAAATCAATTTAGAAATAGAAGGGAAAACAATAAAAACTTCAATAGATGAGAATGCAAAAAATGCTGAAAATCATGTTATAGAAAGAGAATATAAAATATTAGAAAAATATGTACAAACAGCAGAATTGAAAGAAGCATGGCAGAGATATTACAATTTTATATACAGAACAGATTATGCATATTTTAGAAATATAGCTTTCAGTTTAGAAGCAGAGTTATTTACAACTGAACAAGAATATGCTCAAAAAATACTTTACTGGGTTCAGACATTCAAATATGAAAGGTTAAAAAACATTGCAGATTTTACAGCCCTTACAGAAATGCTAGAAGGAGAAGGAAGCGACTGTGATGCAAGAAGCATGCTTATAGCAGTGATATTAAACCATGCATTTATACCAGCAAGCTTAATGGTTTCAAGCGAATACTCCCATGCGATGGCAGTATTAAATTTACCTCTGGAAGGATTTAAATTTACTGTGAACGGGAAAAATTATCTTCCAGGTGAAACCACAGATAAAGGGCTCACCTGGGGAAAAATTGCAGCAGATATGACAGACATTAACAAATGGCTTATCATAAATCTGCCTGAATAAAATTAATCAGCAACAAGAAGATTATAAGCATCTAATGGATTTTTAGACGCAAGAAGAGCATCACGGAGTTCTCTGTTCTTCAATTTAGAACTAAAGAATGACAATGTCTGTAAATAATATGAGTGCTGGTTATAAGCTGCAGCAATCATAATAAGAAGCCTTACAGGAGTATCATCTATTGTCTGGAAATCAATTATATCCTGCTGACAAATACCAACAGACATTACTAAATCTGTTACAGAAGAAAGACGAACATGCGGAATTGCAATTCCTCTTCCAATAGCTGTTGACATCAACTCTTCTCTTTTTAAGATTTCAGAAGAAAGTTCTTTTTCATCTTTTACCTGAGGAGCTGTTGCCAAATTATCAGCAAGTTCTATAAGACAATCATGTTTTGTTGTATGATTAATTAAAATAATACGCTCAGGAGACAATATATTCTTAACCTGTACTGGCATATTTACAACTGTTGGCCTAGAATTTGGAGAAAGGCGTTCATTTACCCATTTTTCAATTTCGGTTTTCTTAAAACGCCAAACAGTTCCTATCTTTCCTGCAGGAATTTCTCCGTTCTGAGCCCAGTCATAAACTGTTCTGTCAGAAACACGTAGATACTTTGCAACTTCTTCTATAGTCAGGATATCGTCTTCCACAACAAGTCCTCTCATTAATTTCAGAATTATATATCATATTTTGCATATATTACGTTTTTTTGTCAATATTTACATTTACTAATAAGATATTACTAAAAATCAATAATTGCCTGTCATGCTTTATAATTGACAGTGACTATTCTTTAAGTTACGATACTTTCATTATGAAATTTAAAGAAAACTTTCGTATTTTTGCTATAATTGGCGGCATTTTTGCACTTTTATACATTTTTTTGGCTGTACGCCCTTTAGGAACAGAACTTTATTTTACTCCAATGTGGACAACAGATATTGCACACACCCAGGTTTCAAGCAGCACAGCAGCTGGAATACCTTTTAAGTTAGGTAAGAACATTGGTTATTTCACAGAAGACGGTAACATAATATCAAACACAAGTTTTGATTATAAAGCTTCCATTTCGTCTGACTATTATGCGATTTTTAATGAAAATGCTACAAACATTCCTTTCTTTAATAAATCAGGTGAACAAGTAGGAATTTTAAAAGATTCAGGCTTCCCATATTTTGAAGATAACAGAATATATATGTTTTTACCGGGCGGAAACAGTTTTGCACAATATGACAGTGAAGGAAAGCGTAAATGGATATATGAAGGAACTTCCCCTGTATTAGCATTTTCTTCATCAGAAGCTGGAACTATTGCAGGTTTTGCAGATGGAACTCTTGTAACATTTGATAATAATGGAAATATCGACCAGAACTTTATTCCTGGAGGAAGTGATTATCCTGTAATTTTAGGTGCAGATATTTCTGATTCTGGAGAATATCTTGCCTGTATAAGCGGACAGAACAGACAGAGATTTATTCTTGCTAAAAAGGACAAAGGTCACAGTAAAATTATTTATCATGAATACCTAGCAAAAAATCAGACCAAGCAGGTTCTTGTTCACTTTGATAAAAGTGGTGATACTGTATACTTCAATTACAATTCAGGCTTGGGAATTGTAGGAACAAAATCTCTTAAACATGC
>JAILNT010000001.1 GCA_024691265.1 Treponema sp.
CTTATCAATTTAACAAAGCTATAGCTTTATATGATAAAATTATATCGTTTTCAAAATCTGCTGAACAAAAAGCTCTTGCCCAAGAAAACAGGAGTAAAGTTATAAAGAGTAAAACGTCTGTTTGGGAATGGACTAGAAAGAAAAATAATGAATCAAGATGATAAATATTTAATATCTTTGATTTTTGCAAATGCAAAATTTCTTTCTCTAAAAGAGAAAATTGTTATTGTGAATAACCTTGACAGTATTAATGAAGTTGCGTTAATGTCTGTAAAAGATATTTCTAAGATTATCAATAGAACTATTGTTTCTAAAACTTGGAATGCACAACAGTCAATTGAGAAAGCTAAAAGACGTTTTCTTACTTTGAAATATTTCAAGATTGGATACACTGAATATGGTGACAGTAATTATCCTGTTATGCTGAGTGAAATTTCTGATCCTCCATATATGCTGTTTTATAGAGGTGATTTGGAAGTATTAAAAAATCCGTGTATAAGTGTGGTAGGTAGTAGAACTATTTGTAATGATACTGCTCTTGCAGCTTTTAATTTTGCAAAAGATGCGGCTACTGATGACTGTTGTATTGTAAGTGGTCTTACAGCTGGAATTGATGTTTTTGCTCATAAGGGTGTTTTGAAAATGTCTCCTAGAGGAGCTACAGTAGCTGTTTTACCAAGTGGTATTGATACCATAGTTCCAAGTGCAAATAAAATAATTGCAGCTGCTATACTTAAAAACGGGTGTGTTATAAGTGAATATGAACCTGGAGTTCCTCCTTTAGGCTGGCGATTTACTCAAAGAAATCGTATTATTGCGGGATTGTCAGCAGCAACTGTTGTTATACAGGCTCCTCCTGGGAGTGGTTCACTTTCGACTGCAGAGTTTGCTGTTGAATATAATAGAGATTTGGCTTTTCATGCAGCTGCTTTTTGTGATGATGCAAAAGCTATTTCTAAACAGAAGTTGATAGCTTTATCTTCTAAAAATAAAAAGAATTTTGCTACAGCTGAGTCATATATTGCAGCAGGTGCAGGTATTATAAAGGATTATTCAGACTTTAAGGCATGGCGCTTAGCGGCACCTGGAAGTCGTATATAATAGGTATTGCTGTTTTTAGACAGCTTAGAGGTAAGGGTATGGCGCAAAAGGCTAAACAAGATACAACAGAGAAAAAATCAAATCGCACTACTATTGCAAAGAAGAAAAATATGCGTTCAAAGAAGCACGTATTAGTAATTGTTGAGTCTCCTGCAAAAGCAAAAACCATAGAACATTATCTAGGTACTGGTTATACAGTAAAAGCTTCTATAGGTCATTTGATTGATTTGCCTAAGAGTCGCATGGGTATAAACATTGAGAATAATTTTCAACCTGAATATATAACGGTTAGAGGTAAAGCTTCTATTTTAAGAGAGTTGCAACAGATTGCTAAAAATAGTGACCAGGTTCTTCTTGCATCGGATAATGATAGGGAAGGAGAGGCTATTGCATGGCATTTAAGTAATGCTCTTGTTCCAAAAACGAAAGCTCCTGTAAAACGTATTGTTTTTAATGAAATTACACCTATGGCTATAAAAGAGGCTGTAAAACACCCTGGTAGTATAGATGAAGCTAAGGTGAATGCACAGAAAGCTCGCCGTGTATTAGATAGACTTGTAGGTTATAATTTAAGCCCTCTTCTTTGGAAGAAAGTAAAAAACGGTCTTTCAGCAGGTCGTGTTCAGTCTGTTGCTCTCCGCCTTATTTGTGAGAGAGAAGCGGAGGTTGAAAACTTTATACCAAAAGAATATTGGACACTAAATGCTGATTTTTTGAAAGGACGTTCTAAGGTTGCAGCTCAATTAATTTCATATAAAGGAAATAAAGCTGAACTTGTTAATGAAGATTCTGTGAATGCAATTATTGCAGAACTTAAAGATGTTGAGTGTAAAGTTTCTTCTCTGAAAGCGAGTGATAGAAGTGCTCACCCAAAACCTCCTTTTACAACTTCGAAAATGCAGCAGTCAAGTGCAAATCGCCTGGGCTTTACTTCAAGAAAGACAATGCAGATTGCACAGGAATTGTATGAAGGTATTACAATAGGTTCTACCCGTATTGGTTTAATTACATACATGAGAACTGATTCTGTTCGTATTGCCCAAACAGCTCTTGATGATGTAAGAAGTTGGCTTTCGAAAAATTATCCTGATGCATTACCGGAAGAACAGATAGAGTATTCAGTTGGTAAAGGTGCCCAAGATGCTCATGAAGGTATAAGACCAACTTATGTAACTTATACTCCTGATTCTATTGCAAAATATTTGACTTCTGACCAGTTGAAATTATATACGCTTATTTGGGAGCGTTTTGTTTCAAGTCAAATGAAAGATGCAAAGATTCGTACTACAACTGTTGAAATTCAAGCTGGAGATGCAGTATTTAGAACTTCTGCAAGTAAGCTTATTGAAAAAGGTTTTTATGATGTAATACATCTTCTTTATTCTAAGAAAGATGTTTCAGAATCTTTGCCTTCTTTAGCAGAGGGCGATATCGTTTCTGTTCAAAAATATTTTGGTGAGCAACATTTTACACAAGGTCCTGCAAGATATACTGATGCTTCTATGGTTAAAACTTTGGAGGAGAAGGGAATAGGTCGTCCTTCAACTTATGCTCAGATTATTTCTGTTTTGCTTGACCATTATTATGTAACAAGAACAAATAAGCAGCTTGTTCCAACTCAGCTCGGAAAAATAATAAGTAAGATTCTTGTAGAGTCTTTCCCTGATGTTATCAATGAGCATTTTACTGCAGATGTGGAAAATAAGCTTGACCAGATAGATCAGGATAAGCTTGTTTGGACAAATATGATTGGAGAATTTTATTCTCCATTTAAAACTCAGGTTGATAGTGTTATGGATACTCAGGAGAGTTTGAAAGGAACTCTTGATGAGCAGACTGATATCAAATGTGAAAAATGTGGAAGACCTATGCTTAAGAAGCTTGGAAGATTTGGATATTTCCTTGCTTGTTCGGGTTTTCCTGAATGCCATAATACAAAGAGTATTCCTCTTGCAAAATGCCCAAAGTGTGGAGGAGATATTGTTGAGCGAAAGACTCAAAAACGTGGAAAAAGTTTCTATGGTTGTTCTAATTATCCAAAATGTGATTTTATAACACATTTTAAACCTTTGGATATTAATTGTCCAAAATGTGGCTGGTTCCTCGTAGAACGATTTGATAAAAAGAATGGTTCTTATAAGACTTGTATAAATCCTGAATGCGATTATTTACATTCTGATGATAGTGAAGCAATTGCTGCTGAGAATGCTGCAATGCTTAAGGATTTTGCTGCAAGTCAAGAATCTAATAATTAATTTATATTTATAGATGGTGATGAATGACAATAGATGATGCTGTTTCAGAATTTCTAATCTATAGTGAGAATGTTCAATGCCTTTCTCCAAATTCTATAGTTTCTTATAGAAATGATTTGAAGAATTTTACAGCATTTTGTGGTGGAGGTCAGGTTGATATGGCTTCCATCACACTTTGGGCATTTTGCAAGAGGAATACTCTTTGTATT
>JAILNT010000015.1 GCA_024691265.1 Treponema sp.
TCTATATTTTCATCAACAGCTTTTTTATCCATATCTGTTGATTTTCTTTCTTCTCTAGATTTATTTTTTTCAGAAGAATTTTTGTCATTATCATGTTCAATATTTCTTAAAACAGCTTCTGCATAAATAGAAGAATATTTAGTATCTTGAAGTCCTTCTGCAACTTCCAAAGCTTCTTCATAGCGACCTTTATTTTCAAGAAAATTTGAATATACAACTCTAAGCTCTGCACTTGATTTCAAAGCTTTTAGACCTTTTATAAGAACAGTCTCCGCTTTCTTTTCTTCACCGAGCATTAAATAACGCTTATATACACTCAATCTAGAAGCTGCACTGTAAGATTTCTTAGAAGCAGTATTTAAGATTGAAAGAGCTTCTTCTGTACTTCCTGATTTTATACAGGCATCAATCTCATCAAGATAAATATTAAAACTGTTTCCTTCTGACTTATGAGAGCAGGAAACAAAAATAGGGATAAAAAAAACTGCCAGTATCATAAGAAGTAATCCGTAAACAAAACGGTATTCGATTCTTAGTTCTGGCAGCTTCATAATTATCTCCTTTTTAAACAGCATAAGTTGTAAATCTAAAATCAACTCAAGCTGTAAGTAATGACTATATTCTACTTATCGGCATTACTCTCTGCAGGAGCATCATTTGATTTTCTTTTTTCTCGTCCGATGGCATCAAGAATTGCATTTATAAAACGGAACGAATCATCTTGTCCGTATTTTTTAGCAATATCAATAGCTTCATCTATTATAATTGTCGGATGTAAATCTTCCTGATACAAGATAGAATAAACACTCATTCTCAAAATAGCAAGAGTAACCTTGTTTAATCTCTCCATTGTCCAAGATGTAGACAAGTGAGATTTTATAACATCATCAACTTCGCCAATATGAGTAATAGTACCGCTAATCAAAAGTCGAGCGTATGCAACATCGCTTTCATCTAGCTTTTCTTTTCCCTTTGCATTATTGGAATTATCATCCATCCATGATAGAGTGAGCAAATCTTCCATTGCTACTCCGCCTACATCCCATGAGTATAACGCCTGAAATGCAAGAATTCTTCCCTTTCTTCGTGACACTTAACTATCCTTACCAGTCCAAGAGTTTATCTAACTCTTTTCCGGTTTTTATACGTTCAACATTAGCAGGTGTATTCAATTCATTTGTAATATCCTGCACTGCTTTCATCAAATACTGCTGCTGTTTTTGATTTGTCAAAGTTGCCTTTATATAATCATAAATTGTTGTTGTAGACTCTGGCTGTACAGAATCTGAAATTGAAAGCATCTTTGCTTCATATTTATTGGCAATCTGGAAGAAATACCAATCTGTTTCATTTTCAGAAATATCAGAGAAAAAACCTTTATTCTGCTTAAAAAGCTCAAGTAAAGACTGATAAGACATTCCTAATTGACGGGTATACTGTTCATTTTTTCCAACAAGTAAATCACCAGCTTTATATTCAGAATCATCTTTCTTAGATTCATTTTTCATCTGGTCTGTTGTTATTTTCTTTGCCTTAAAATCTTCATAAAGTTTAGAAAGCTTTGCTTTTGCAGCTTTAGAATCTTTTCCCTTAGGAACAACTACAACAAAAAGCTTTAACATATCACTCTGAACAAAAGAGGTTTTATTCAATTCATAAAAAGAGCGTATTTCAGCATCTGTAGGTGCAACCTGCTTTATTTCATCTTGTTTTTTAGAAAGAACATAATTACGAGCTAAAACTTGATTTTTCAAATATGTCTTATACTCAGAAAGGCTCATACCAACCTGTTCTTTTAAAAGCTCGTCTACAGTCTTTTTATAATTCTTTTTAACTAACTCTGCAAACTCGGCTTCTGTTACATTATGACCAACCATTTGAGAGATACTCTGCTGAAATATTTGGTCTGTCTGTGTACCAGTAATATTCATTCCTTCTTTCTGAGCAGCCTGAACAACAAGCTTTTCATCTATTAAGGCATCAAGTATTTCCTTCTTTTGTTCAACAGTAAAAGAAGCTGCACCTGTCTGCTTTTGATACACATCAACTCTATTCTTAAGCTCCTTAAGCATAATTGTTTCAGGCTTAGAACTATTCAACTTTACCCTTACTAAAGGCTGTAGTTCAGACTGTGCAAAAGCACTGCCAATAACCAGGGCAAATAAAAAAATACCAAAAGCAATGCGCTTCATAATTTAAAATACCTCTTGAATGAAATCTACCGCTTTAGACAAATGAAAAAAAGAACACCATCTGTCACTATTCAGTGAAACAGTACTAAATGTTTTTAGTTACATACAGTTAAAGCTAATTTTTATTTTTTTACTTTATCGGTCAAATATAAGCTTTTACTGAGTGTATTTAAAAGCTTAAAAGCAATTTGACCGATAAATTAAATCTTATTAATAATTATTGAGGGTCTAGAGGAAGACCTCCAGAAATTGTTGCACGAATACGGCGTACACCGGCAGAAGAAGACTGCTCTTTCTCAATCTTAAACTTACCAATCTGTGCCGTATGCTGAACATGAGGACCTCCACAAACTTCCTTACTGAACCAGTCGTCCTTAGGATTTTTTCCGATTGTGTAAACCTTTACATCTTCACCATATTTATTTGTGAACAATGCACGAGCTCCTGCAGCTTTTGCAGCATCAAGAGACATAATTTCCATTGTTACAGGAAGGTCTTCTTCTATCTTTTCATTTACAATATCTTCGACCTTTTTAATTTCATCTTTTGTCATTGGACGTTCAAATGTAAAGTCGAAACGCATACGTTCACTTGTGATATTAGAACCTTTCTGTGCAACCTGGTCACCAAGGACATTAACAAGAGCCTGCTGTAAAAGATGTGTTGCAGTATGATATTTTGTTGCAACATCAGACTGTTCAGCAATACCACCTTTTGCCTTTCCTGCATCTACAGTTCTAGACTGTTCCTGATGCTTCTTTTCAGCTTCCTTGAAGCCTTCTATATCAACAGAAAGACCATGCTCTGCTCCAAGTTCCTTTGTAAGTTCTACAGGTAAACCGAAAGTCTCATAGAAATTATATGCAACCTTACCAGAAATAATCTTCTTAGGATTCTTCAAAAGATTTGGAAGCATCTTCTGGAATTCAGCTTCACCCTTCTTAAGGGTTACACGGAACTTGTCCTCTTCTGCTGTAAGTTCCTTGAAAATCTTTTCCTTATTCTGTTCAAGTTCAGGATAAGCATTCTTAAAGTTATCAATAACAACCTGTGCAACTTCTGCTAAGAATGACTTATCAATACCAAGCTTCATACCATGGCGAACAGCACGACGAATAAGACGGCGAAGAACATAACCGGCACCAACACGGTCAGGGCTAACACCCTTCTGGTCTCCAAGAATAAATACAGATGCACGGCTGTGGTCAGCAATTATACGAACGCTCTTATCCTTTTCTGCATCATCGCCATATTTATAATTTGCAAGTTCTTCAACTTTAGCAATTATAGGCTGGAAAACTTCTGTAAGATATACAGATGTTTTACCCTGTAAAATACAGTTAGTTCTTTCAAGACCCATTCCTGTATCTACATTCTGCTTAGGTAACTTTTCAAGAGTCTTTTCATCAACACGATTAAACTGCATGAAAACATTGTTCCAGATTTCCATCCAGTTTGCACTATCAGTACCCTTATTAGACCCCTTTGCTGGAAGACCTTCACCAACCCAGTAGAAAATCTCTGTATCAGGACCACAAGGACCTGTAGGACCTGCTGCCCACCAGTTATCATCTTTTCCAAGATAAGCAATCTTATCTTCAGGCATACCATTTGCAATCCAGTAACCGGCAGCTTCTTCATCACGAGGAGCACTTTCATCTCCTGCAAAAACTGTTACAGAAAGTTTTCTTGGATCAAGACCGAGCCACTTTGGACTTGTCAAAAATTCATAAGAAAAAGCAATAGCATCTTTCTTGAAATAGTCACCAAGAGACCAGTTTCCAAGCATTTCAAAACAAGTTAAATGGCTTGGATCTCCAACTTCATCAATATCACCTGTACGAACGCACTTCTGATAATCTGTAAGACGAGTTCCTGCCGGATGAGGTTCACCCAAAAGATAAGGAACAAGTGGATGCATACCAGCAGTTGTAAAAAGAACTGAAGGGTCATTTTCTGGAATCAATGACTGACCAGAAATCTCTGTGTGATTCTTGCTTTTAAAGAACTCAATATATTTTGAACGTAATTCGTTAGCAGTCATAATGTCCCATAGTATTGTTGTGAACGTTTTATGTCAAGTTGAAATTTATTTATATATCATATATCTACATATATTTACTAAAGTTAGTCTTAGAAAAATACAA
>JAILNT010000037.1 GCA_024691265.1 Treponema sp.
TTGTGTGATTATAAGCTTTTATGGTAGCTTTCTTACCTGAAGTTGTGATGGTGATACCATACATACCTTCAAAGTCAATGGAATCTGTCTTACAGAAACCGTAGTTTCTCTCAGTTCCAAAACTGTAAGCTGTAAGATTTGAAGTTTTACCTTCTAATGTATATCGGTCAGATGCACTGTTAACGGTAGAAGCTGTATTTTTTGCTTCAACAGTCAAGCTAAATGGTGATGTAAATAATAGAAGGAAGAGTAGGACTATGCCTGTTATCCTGTTTTTCATAATCTGCCAGCTTGCCTCCTTAATTCTTCAGCTTGGTTTTTGAGAGCTTTTTTCTGACCAAATGAACTATGCTTTGCCTGCTGTTCAAGATTCTTCGCTTCGTCAAGAAGTCTGTCGCGTTCACGCTTATTGGCGTGATACATACGTGTTTCCTGGTCAAGGCTTGCTTTGTAACCATTAAGCCAATTTTGAGCTTCGTTTGTATTTGAGCTATGCTTCTGAGTGATTTTACCGACCAGACGAAGCCCGATACCAATTAAGATAACGGTTATTCCTATGGAGGGGTCAGCAAGGAGGCACAGGATTCCGAATGCAATTACTATTGTTCCTAAGATTTTGTAGAGCATAGTATTATTTCCTTTTTTGTTATTTAAACCAAGCCAGATATGTATCAGCATATCCAAAATCATTTATGTAACATGTCATGTAAACGGGGACGTTATAATCAGTATAAAGAGGAGTTTCACTTGATGTTTTATAAATGGGGCCTACAATGTATGCTGTGTCAATTAAACTATAGTAAATGTTACGAACCTGATTTTGGGTTGTAACCCATGTATCATAGATTTCACTATTATTGTAGTAATCGTATTCTATATCTTCTCTGTTGTTAGCAAGCTGGTATTTGATGAGAAGGTCAGCATGTTCTGGGTCGGTATCATATGAGAAATGATAGCAGTTAAGCTGTTTGGCATATTGCTTTTTTACTCCAGTGCCGCTATTCTTCTTTCCATATACATTTGCTGCACCATCTACAGCAGCTTTGCCTGCACTTTTTCCAGCTTCTTTAAGTCCTTCTTTACCTGCATTTTTAGCGCCTTCTTTCAGACCGTTTCCAAGAATTCCTAATATACCACTTCCATTTTCTTCTGCCTGAGCAAAGCCTTTAGCAATGCCTTCCTTCCATGCATCACCAGAAAGAAAACCGTTCAGAAAGCCACTCTTGGCTGACTCTTTTGTATTTTTTATGGCATCACTGATGGGGTCTTCTTGACTGGTTATTATGTTCAACTTGTCTGGCATATACACATAAATCCAGATGTCTTTACTGTTTTTGACTGTTTTAACTTCAGTCGGATATCCATAATATTTTGCCCAGGCAAGTATCCCGTTTGCAGATAAATAAATCATTATATCTATGTCGTCTTCAGCACCCCAATCGCTAACGTATTCATCAAAAATGGTGCTTGGATAATTTGTTTTTGCATAAGAGGTGAATGTAGAACCCAACATTAAGAAGAGAGCTACTGAAAAAGATACGATTAACCTGAAAACTGACCGCTTCAGCTTCATTTATTGATTCCTCCTTGAATGCTGTTATTCATGTAGATTTTGTTTTCTGTTGAATATTCAACAGTTTTCGCAACTATTTATTATAGTTGGCATACCTACTATATTCAAGAAAGAATTGACGGAAAAATGGTATATTATAGGCTTGAATTTCAAAAATAGCTATGGGCTTTTGAAATTAATTTTCTGATATATGAACAGCTTCTAAATACGTCATAGTAGGTATGCCAATCATATCTAAACCTACTATGTAACATAAACCTTCCAGAGGTTTGCCTCTGGCTTTTCGTTTATGGTGTGATATAAGGCTGAATATACAGCGATTTAGCTCGACATTTTTGGGGTTATATGTTAAAATTTTACGTTGTATTTTTGGGCTCTTTTTTAGATTTTTTTGTTTATTGAAAACAGAAAGGAGCTGAACTATTGGGCAAGGATCTGAAAGGGCACGAGCTTTGCAAAGGCTTAACCCAAAGAAAGGACGGGAAATACTCGGCTAAACTAAAATTACATACAGGAAAGCGTCCAGAGAAGACATTTGATTCGCTTGCAGATGCCAAACAATGGCTTATTGATGCACGCTATAAAGATTCTCATGAAGAAATATCGCATAATCCGGGGATTACAGTGCAGGAATTCAAAGAAGAGGTTGAAGAGGATGATAAGAAGATTGATTTCTTCACGGTAGAGGAAGAGAAAAGGTTTATTGAGGTGGCTAAACACTATTCTAATTACCCTGTTCATCGCTTGATTCTGGAATTGGGCCTACGAACTTCCGAGGTAATTGGTTTGCAGTGGAAATATGTAAATCTCAAAAAGCGAGAGCTAAAGGTTGTTACAACACTTGAGAATAGATATTCTCAGGGCGGTTGGACTTGGGGACCACCTAAAACAAAGCATGGAAGACGTACAGTTAAGTTAACTCCTGTTGGTGTTGAAATTCTGAAAAGTGTCAAAGAAGGAAGATGTAATATCAAAGAAGAGACACCTGAAGAGTTTAGAGATTTAGTATTCTTGAATCGAACAGGATTCCCAACGAAAACAGCACCTATAATGCTGATTTGGTGAAACTTTGCAAAAAAGCCGGCGTGAAAGTTTTATCTATGCATGATCTTAGACACACGATGTGCACTCGCTATATGGAGCGCCCAGGCGCTAGCGTTAAAGCTTTAAGCCAAATGGTGGGTCATAAGAGCACCAATATTACTTACGATTTATACGTTCATAATACTGATGCAACTCTTGAAAGAGAGATGGAAGCGTATTCAGATTATTTGGCAGCTCAGCTGGGCGAACGTACTGTTAGTGATGAAGTGGACGTTTCGCCTGAGGTTAAGGCAAGAATAAGAGCTGAGTATAAGGAAGAACTTCTTGCTGAACTTGAAGAAGAAATTCGAGAAAAAATACTAAAAGAATTAAAAGAGAAATAAGGTC
>JAILNT010000042.1 GCA_024691265.1 Treponema sp.
TGCATTTTTTGCTTTAGAGAATGCACCAACTTGAATATCCCAATGTTTATTATCAACATTTTTATCTTCTTCAAGTATTTCTTCTTTTGCAGCCTCTACAAGCTCTTCAACAACAGGTTCATCTTTAACATCTTCTGTTGCTACAGCTTCCAAAGTTGATTCTGGAAGTTTTACAATTTGAATTGAAACACGTGCTGTTCCGTCCATCATCATACCAAGGCTTACAGCTGCTGCTTTAGATACATCAATCTCACGACCTTTTATAAAAGGACCTCTATCATTGATTCTTACATCAACAGACTTGCCATTTGCAAGATTTGTAACTTTTACAACAGTTCCAAAAGGTAAAACTTTATGGGCTGCTGTAAAATCATTCATATTGTAAACTTCACCACTTGCAGTAGTGTGTCCATCGAATTTCTCGGCGTAAAAAGAAGCTTCTACGTCAGACTTGTACAAATCTTCTGCAAAAGCGGCAGAAAATAATGACAAAATAGCTATAAATACAAATGCTGTCTTTCTCATTTTTTTATTATCGGCAGAAGCATTCAATAATAAATGAGAAATAACACTTTTATTTAAGATAATTTTTTTTCTAACACTGTTTTTTTCTAACTATGTATTATAATTTATATTAGCAGTCCGATAACACTCTCCTTTAGCTTTTCGGTTTTGCCTTTTTTTGTGTTTGGACGTGGTTCGTAGAACTGCGTCCTTATTTTTTTTGTTTTACTTTTTGCAAAAACACATTTAATATTGAACTATGAGAAAAGTTTTCTTTTTATCTCAAATATTTCTTTTATTGGGATTTTCATCAATGCATGCAGAAAAACAATTACAATCAAAAATAAAATTAACAGAAAACACTATGTTCTGGACATCACAACAGATAGGTCTTGAATATGTACTCGCCTTAAATCCTGACAGATTACTTTCACCATGCTATACAGCATTAGGAAAAACTCCTAAAGCAAAAAATTATGGAGGCTGGGAAAGTCAACAAATACAAGGGCATAGCTTAGGGCATTATCTTTCAGCTCTTGCAGGATTTGTCTATTCCACAGGAAATACAGAAGCAAAAGAAAAACTTGACTATACAGTAAAGTGTATAAAAGAACTACAGCGTGAAGATGGCTATTTTGCCGGTATTCCATCAACATGTTTTGAAAAAACTTTTTATTCTAAAGGTCAATTCGAAGTAGAAAGATTTAGTTTATCATCTTGGTGGGTACCCTGGTATTCTGTTCATAAAATATATGCAGGACTCATAGATGCATATACTTATGGAGGCAATGAAGATGCATTAAAAATAGTTAGAAAAATGGCTGATTGGGCTATAGAAGGCTCAAAAAATATGAGTGAAGATGACTTCCAGAAAATGCTTACCTGTGAACATGGTGGCATGTGTAAAGTATATGCAGACTTATATGAAATCACAAAAGATAAAAAATATCTTGTTATGGCAGAACGCTTTATTCATAAAGAAATAATAGAACCTTTAATACAAAAACAAGATAAATTACAAGGTTATCATGCCAATACACAAATTCCCAAAATAATAGGACTTGCAAAGCTTTATGAAATAACAAAAAAAGAAGAATATAGAACAGCAGTAGAATTTTTCTTTAACACAGTCGTAAACTTCAGAAGTTATGTAATAGGAGGAAATTCACGAGGGGAACATTTTGGACCTGAACTTTCTGAACCACTAGAAAGAGATACTTGTGAAACATGCAATACATACAACATGCTAGAACTTGCAGAACATGTATTTGCATGGAATCGAACTTCTGATATTGCAGATTTTTACGAAAGAGCTTTATATAACCATATACTAGCATCTCAAGACCCAGAAACTGGAGCTAAAACATATTTCGTTGCAATGCTACCAGGCTTCTTCAAAATCTATTGTTCAAAAGAAAATGCATTTTGGTGTTGCACTGGAACAGGTATGGAAAATCCTGAAAGATACAACCGTTTTATTGTAGAAGAATATAATAACATAATCTATATAAACTTATTTATTCCATCAACCTACACAACAGATGACGGCTGGAAAATACAAATAAATACAAACTTTCCATTTGAACAGAAAGCTGAAATTAAAATATTAAAAGCTGGTAAGAATCAGAAATGCCTAAAATTAAGACAGGCAAGCTGGATACAATCTAAAAAAGAACAAGATGGATATACAATTCTAAAAGAAAAGCTTGTTGAAGGAGAAAGTTTTTTAATAAATCTTCCAATGGAATTACATATAAGACAAACAAAAGATAAAACTGGTAATTTCAGTATCTTATATGGACCTATAGTTCTTGCAGCAGATTTAGGTAATAAGGACATGCCTGAAGATATTGTAGATAATCAGCTTGTATACATGAATGCTGCTAATAAAAACATGCCGGCAATTAAAGCAAATCCATTAGAAATAAAAGATTGGATAAAAATGGAAGAAGAAGACGAATTAACTTTTTCTATAAAAAAAGAAGCAACAGCTACAGAAAGATCATACATATTAAAGCCATTTTTCAATATTCATCACACAAGATACAGTGTATACTTTAATTCGAAAAACGACATAGAAAATGCAAGAAAGAAAAAGTATGAATCAGTAACAGTAGACTTAATTGAAAATGGCAAACAGCAAAGTGAAATAGAACATAAATATACAGCACAAGATACAGAAATAGGCTATATTGCTGAAATCGATTCTAATTACAGAGAATTAACAACAGAAAAGAGCTTTGTTTCTTATACATTAAAAATTGAAAAAGACGTAAAAAATAAGCTTATTATAACAAATTATGGAGAGGATTCGGGAAAAATAAGAATTATAGCAGACGGAAAAGAAATCGGAGAAATAAAAGTTACAGGCGATAAGGGAAAAACTTTTGTTGATAATGAAATTATAATTCCTAAATCTTCAAAAGATAAAGTTGAAATAAAAATTATGTCACTAGAAAATTCTTCAATAAAATTATTAGAATTAAGAACTGTAAAATAATTTATTAAGTTTATTTGCTTTATCAGATTTTGTATTTTATAATTAACTTTATGTATAAAGTCACAAAGTTAAAAGCTTTTATATGTTTATGTATTTGTCTTTTTTTTATGACCAGTTGTAAAAAAAAATCTAATGATAAGGAAAAAAATGTTGCAAAGCAAACAATATTAGGTTTTTCACAACTAGGCTCTGAAAGTTCGTGGCGTACATTCAATTCAGAATCTATAATAAAAGCAGCAGAAGAAAATGGTATACAAATTTTATATGATGATGCTCAACAAAAACAGGAAAATCAAATAAAAGCAATTAGATCTTTTATAGTCTACAGAGTAGATTTAATAGCTTTTGCTCCTATAGTCGAAGACGGCTGGGATACAGTTCTAAAAGAGGCAAAAGATGCTCATATTCCTGTTATAGTTGTGGACAGAGAAATAAACATAAAAGATAAATCTCTAGTATCTGGGTTTATAGGAGAAAACACAATCGAAGAAGGCAGAAATGCAGCACGTTTTTTACTAAAAAAATATACAGATACAACAGAAAAGCTAAATATTCTGGAAATAACAGGAACAACAAACTCTTCCTCTGCAAAAAACCGCTCAAAAGGCTTTAGAGAAATATTAAAAGATAAAAGTCAGTTCTCTATAATATATTCAGAATCAGGGGATTTTTTACGTTCTAAAGGAAAAGAAATATTAGGACAAATAATAGCCTATAACAATAATGAACTAAAAATTGGAACAAAAACAATAAATATTATATTCTCTCACAATGATTCTATGACATTAGGAATACTTGAATCCCTAGATAATTACGGTATAGTGCCTGGAAAAGACGTAACA
>JAILNT010000090.1 GCA_024691265.1 Treponema sp.
TGTTGTTGTTCTTTATGGTCTTATAATAATCATCCAACCTTAATCTTGCCTTAAATAGATGTGAAAGAAATGTGGCAGAAATATAAATGAAATATAAACTGAAGTCTAGTACAACATTTTGATAAATATATTAGAGAACATTATCCGTTAGGTGTATAAAAAGAGGTAACTAAAAGACACTTATTTTTTTCCAATATCTTGATATGATTTATCTGCAAATCGAGTTATAGCTAATAATTTGGAATGTTAATCATAGCATAGAGCAAGATATGGAGGTTTATTATGAGGGATAATAAGTTGTCAAGAAGGTTGCTAACAAAAGGAATGTCAGTAGTAATGGCTACTACAATGGTAGTTGGTGGAGGACTGCCGGTTTGTGCTGAAGATGGAACAGATAATCAGAATCCAGGAAAATCAGAACCTATTATGATAGTTCCATCAAATCCTGATCTTCCACAAAATAAGACTGAAGAGGGTGCAAGTGTGGATTATGCGCAGCATACCACTGAAGAAGCGGTAAATGCGATAAATGAAGCAGTTGCTGCGAATGTTGGAAGTACCGAAGAAAGTCAGGCGGTTGCTGCTGTTGATGAAAAACTTAATGATGCCAAAAACGCAATAGATAGTGAAGGCAAACAAGATGATATTGTTTCTGATTTAAATGATCTTGAACAGGCCAATCAAGAAGCTGAAGCAGCAGAAAAAACATACTCAGATGAAGTAACTCCAGTACAAAAAGTTACACAGAAAGATGAAAATGGCAATGAAGTTGAGACTGAGGTTACAGTGGAAGATCTTTTATATAATCAGTCAAAAGAGGCATTGTCTGAGTCTGAAACTGCAGTTAAAACTGCTAATTCAGATAGTAATGATGCAACTAATGATGCAAATACAATAGCTGATATGGCAGGAACTGTATATTCTAGTCAGCAGGAGGCGCAGAACGCTCAAAATCAGGCAAAGAAAATAGCAGAGGATGCTCAGAAAAAGGCTAATGATGCTAATTTACAGGTTACTGCAGCCGAGAATGCTGCTACTAAGGCTAAAGAAAACTATGATAATTTGAATACAGAAGTTGAGAAAGCCAAAGTTGCCTATGACGAAGCTGCTAGCAAAGCTAAAGCAGCTCAGGAAGCATATGACAAAATAATAAAAGATTACGGTCTTGGCGAAGAATTTCATCTTTTGGTTGACGAAAACGGTAAACTCAAGAACATAGAGGGATTGGATGGCGCAGCAAATAAAGCTTATGTATCAGCAAAGGATGCTGTTACTAAAGCAAATAATATTCTTGCAAATGCTGAATCCAAGCTCAAATCGCTTGAAGGCGAAAGAGATATTGCATCTTCAAATGTGGAAGCAGCTATGGATGCTCTTACAAAAGCAGAAAATGAGGCGAATGAAAATAAAGAAGCCTTTGAGAATTCAAAAAAAGCGCTTGATAAAGCAAATATGATAGTGGAAATAAATAACAAAGAGGCTGCTCTTGTAAAAGCAAGTTCAGTTGAAGGCGAGGATGTATCTAAGCTTGAACAGGATCTTGCAATGTCACTTATCAAATTCACGCTTTATGAAGCAGGTGAAGATTTATCACAATACTCTTTTAACGCGGGTAATGGATCTGTTGAAGTTACTCATACTTCACCTGATGGACAAGTGAAAGTTTCAAAATATACTTATGAAAAAGATAGCGAATCTCATCAGCTATCTGATAATTCTGGTGCTGGTTATTCCAATTGGCTCAATATTAAGCAGGTTACAGATGTTGTTACCGGCTATGGAAAAAAGGAGGAAATATACTACACAACCGAAAAAGAAGGTGGAGTGGAAGTAGATGTAACCGGCAAAGAGCTTAAACAAGATGAAGAAGTAGCAGGCAAGTACTACTATACGGAAAACGAGCCTATAGAGAAGAAGTATGATGTAAAAACCGAATATACGGAAGGATTTTTTTATAATGGTGAATTTCTTCCACAGGTTAGATATACTCCTTATAACGATAGTTATTATGTTATGTATCAAGGAAAAGAATGTTGGGTTCAACATATTTCAGGCGAGCAATATTATTTAGAGGCCGATAATATGCATGAACCAGTTAGAAAAGGTAGTGATGAAAAAAAGTACTATGTAGATGAGAATAACGAAAAGAACTATATAGAGAAGGATCAGATTACAAGCGTTGATGTATTTTGGTGGACTAATCCACGAACAAGAAGAAATGAAGTTCTTCCTGAGGAATATGTTCAGAAAATTACAATACAATATGATTTTAATTGGAATGTAAGTAAATATTATATAAATGATCCATTTTTATGTAATGTCCCTGTTTTTACAAGACCTACGGATAAGTATATAGCTAAAATAGATAACTATGTCACAAAAGAAGTATATCTACAAACAAGAGAGACTGAAGAAGACGACATAAATAAACCTATTTATGAAATCAAGGACTACTATTCAGAATGGTCTTATTATCAGAAAAATAGTGGCAAAACAGCTGATTCAGAGAAAGCAGAATATGATAGGTTGTATTCAATTGTAAATTATGACAGTGATGCACTTAGAAATGCTGGAGTGGATGCTGAACAATTACTTGAAAAGGCAAACCAAGCGGTTGAAAATGCTAATAAAACCAAGACTGAACTTGAAATAAAAAAACAAAAAGCTCAGAATGCACATGAGCATGTAGTATCTCTAATTATTGCGCTTAAGAATCTAAAAAGAAATGGTGGTGTAAGTCGAGAAGTTCTAACTCGTATAGAAAAAGAGCTTGAGCAGGCTAAAAGCAATTATGAAGAGGCTCTGTTAAATGTTAGTATTGCGCAATCTGCTGCAAGTGATGCTAAGATAGAAGCCGAGAAAGCTGTAGCTCTTGCAAATGTAACATTTAAATATGTATTTAACACATCGGAGTCTGGCGATAATGCTGGTACAGGATCAACTTCTTCAGAGAGCCAACCTGTAATAAGTGTAGTTCCAACAGTACCTAATAATGCAGCAGTTTCTGTTGCGTCGGAAACAAATCCAGCTACAGGCGGAGCTGCTGTTCTTGGAGATACAAGAAATGCTTCAAGAAAAGAGGCATCTTCGAAGACTGCAACGGACGCAGCAGTTGATTCCAAAGCAGAAAACGTTAAGGATTCTAAAAAAGATACAACAAATACAGAATCTGAGAAGATCGAGCCAGAAACAAAACAGACTGAAAATACTACAAATATTGCTGATAATGAAACTCCTTTAGTTGCTACAACTAAAGATACAGGAAACCTTCCTTTGGTCGTAACTATTATTATTGCTTCAGTTGCTGCATTGGGAGCATTGGAAGAAATCATCAGACGAGTTCTTTTAAGAAAATAAAACCATCAAACAATTACGTACTTAAGCAAATATAAACCAAATGGAGCCACAAAAAGAAAACGGTATTAATACCGTTTTCTTTTTTTATAAATTTGAGCTGTCTGGATTATCCGAATAGAATCAATATCCAATACTAATAACGGCATATCTTCTGGAAGTGTCGATGATTTCGATGATGAGTTTTAAAATATCAATAAATTTGGCAAAAAAATTTAAGCCATTATTGAGAAATGAGAAAGGAGAAATTTAACTGCGATAAGAAAATTTCTTTGACTTTAGGCGCTACCATTTTTTTGTGGGATAGTATATAATGGTCACCGTTGTCTCGTTAAGAAATATTAGGTATGGAGACACGGGAAAGAAAGGAAAGTGTTATGAAAAGAATTTTTAAAATCGCGGTAGCTTTGGTTATGGCTGTGTCATTATGTGCTTGTGGCTTTTCTGCCAGCACAGCGGCATCGGAAACAGGTCAGTTAAAGATTTCTATTGTAGGAACAAAGGTAAAGTTAAACCATGTTGAATACGAGTTCCCAGAGGGATATACATTTGAAGATGACAAGATTACTTCACCTATTGGCATTTCATTTGCAACTGTATATGACCAGGATGGCGATATGGTTGGTGTTTGTTCTGATGGTATGTACACAGAGAACATCACCAAGGAGAACATGATTGATGCTGCAAACACAGTATACATGACAGTTCACGGTCTTGATAATCCTTTGGATTTAACAGAGGATATGTTCTTAGAGGGAGAAAATATTGTATTACTTGTTATTGAGTTAACTGACGGTACAGCTATTTTCACTGGTCAGTTGGGTACACCTAATTTCTCATATGTCACAGAGTCAACTTATGATGTAGATCTAGTAATGCAGGATTATTTGAAACAGGTTATTTTCCAGTTAGGTGGTCAGGAAGACTATGATATGTTCTTTGGTCAGAATTAAATTATGGTTTTATGATTTTGATAAACAATATACTTGATAGACAAACTATAGCCACGACAGTTATTTGATTGTCGTGGTTTTGTGTTATGAAAAGTGTTTTTATGAGGGGGTAAAGAATTGTGGCAGCTGTGAGATGAAATTTGGTCAGCGGTCAAGAATTTTCAAAAAAGTTCCTCCGAAAATGACGTTACAAAAATTTGTTGTAAAAATTTTCACGATTTTTGTACTTTTTATTTTTATCTATCGTATAAATAATCAGATAAGAAATAAAGCACAGTTAATGTGGC
>JAILNT010000092.1 GCA_024691265.1 Treponema sp.
ATAAAGACTTATAGGAAATAGAAAGTTCAGTTTTCTCTGTTATAAGAGACAAATAGCTATCAACATATCTAGAAAATTCCGATACCAGTCTCATATATATTGGCTGAACAATAAGAGCAACCAACAATAAGAGGATAAAGAATATACTGAGACTTGATTTTAGAAATCTAGATTTCATATTTCGTATATTAGATTTTATCAAATATTTCATTTTAATGGTAGGCATTATTTATGGTTATGAAAAATTTTGTTGTATTTGAGGGCATAGACGGAACAGGAACCACAACACAGACAAAACTTTTGAAAGAATATTTGAAAAAAAACAATTTGGAAAACAAGTTTAATTTCTCCTCTGAACCGACACCCCTTGCAACAGGTAAATTTTTGAGACAAGTATTAAAAGGAGAAATAGAAGTAACAAATGAAACTGCCGTTTATCTTTTTGCAGCCGACAGACAAGAACATATATTTGGTAAAGACGGCATAAAAGAACAAACTGCTTCTGGAAAAATTGCCATCAGCGACAGATATTTTTTCTCAAGTTTAGCCTATCAGGGAATTTCATGTGGAAAAGAACTCCCTTATGAAGTGAATAAAGTATTTCCACTTCCTGAAATATTATTTTTCTTTGAAATAAATCCTGAAATATCACTAGAAAGAATTAATGCAAGGGGAGAACAAAAAGAAATATTCGAAAAAAAAGACTATCTTACAAAAACAGCAAATGCCTATGAAGAAATTATAAGCTTTTACGAAAAACAAAAAGACTCTGGCATGAAAATTATTCGTATTGATGCAACTAAAAGCCGCGAGGAAATATTTGAAATTATCTGGGCTGAATTATCGTTATTGCCGATACTGAAATAGGAGTTGGTAATTAGATGTTATTACAAAGCTTTTCGTTAAAAAAAATAATTATATTCTTCTTTGTTTTGATTTTCGCATTCTTTCCAACAGAAAAATCAAATGCCTATATGCTAAAATACAAAGAGGATTTCTATAAATTATATCATATACACTATGCACAAAATCCTGATGACTGTATAGAAAATATCTACTGGCTTGAAAAAGCTGTACAGGCAGATTTCGCAAATCCAATGTTTGCAAAATCAAAAATAACAAATGAAACAGAATGGGAAAAATATAGATACCTGTTTCAAATGCACCTCAACTTAAAGCTTATCGAACAACATCTTCGTCTTGGAAGAACTTATGATAAAAAAGTCGCATATTTTTATGATGCTCCATGGAAAAAAGAATATCTTGATGATTTAGACAAAGCCAAATCATGCTACACTGCCGGACTTTATTACTGGAAAGAAGCCAAAATCTGGGCAGAAAAAGCTAACAGCAGTTCATTCAATTTCCTTTATCTTACAGATATTCAAGCCTGGGAAGATGAAAAAGAAAGAATTGCCACAGGCGAATTGAATTACGAAAAAATGCTAACAAGAGAATTAGCAAGAGTGCAAAAAGTCATTGATGATTTTGTTGCAATGGATGAAAAAACTTATTAAAATATTTCTATGCTACTAGACGAATACAACCTCACATACCCATCGGTACACCCTGGGACAGAAAGAACAAATATAAAGTTCTTATCCGGAATGCCTGACTTAAAAAAGGCATTGTTTTCACTAGACAAAGATTTACCTCCAAGGTTATTTGTCACAGATAACATAGTTGCATCTTTACCTCCTATGCAAGACTTTCTGTCCAGATTCGATGAGAAGGGAACACACGGCAAAGATAGCATTTTAATATTAGAAACAGGTGAAGAAAACAAAAATATAGATACAGTTCTAAAGATAATAAAGTTTGCATTGAATAAAAACTACGGTAGAAATCTTACATTTGTAGGAATTGGCGGTGGTGTAATAACAGACATGACAGCTTTTGCAGCATCTATTTTCAAAAGAGGTGCAAAAGTTGAGCTTGTACCAACAACCTTACTTGCAATGGTAGATGCTGCCATAGGCGGAAAAACTGGCTGTGATTTTGACAGCCATAAAAACATGATAGGAACATTTTTTCCTGCTTCCGTAATATATATATATCCTGAATTTGTAAAATACCTTCCAGAATCTCAATTTCATTCAGGTTTAGGCGAAGTTATAAAAACAGCCCTACTCTATTCAGAATCTCTTTATTCAGAATTAAAAAGCCGTAAAAGAGATGTTTTTGCAAGAAAAGACGACATTATTGAAAAAATGATAAATACATGCGTAAGGGCAAAAGCCAATATTGTTGAGCAGGATTTTACAGAACAGAACGTAAGACGGGAGCTCAACCTGGGACATACTTTTGGACACGCACTTGAAACAATTTCAGGCTTAGGAGTTGTTCCACATGGAGATGCTGTTGCATGGGGTATAAGCAGAGCTTTGGAATTGGGCTGCAAATTAGGATTATGCCATAAAGCATATAGAGACGAAGTATTTAATACTCTTAAAGATTATGGCTGGGAAAACGGACCTATACACAGCGTTTTACTTTCAAAAGGAAAGTCAAATGAAGAAATTGCAAAAGAGTTAATTGATGCAATGAAAAAAGATAAAAAGAATGTAAACGACAATATTCGTTTTGTTCTTCAAACAGGTCCTTGTGCAACACTTATAAAAGAAGTTCCCGAAAATAAAGTACTAGAAGTATTGCAATAATATTTTATTTCATTAACAATAATATTTTCGTTCTATAATTACTATACATCAACTCCCCTTAGAGGCTAATTGATGTATAGTTTATTTTTTTAATATTGTAGACATTCTATTATTATAAAGTTTATAATAGGCATTTAAAATGACACGAGACATTTCACACTATTTTGATTGGGCTGCAACAAGCCCTGCTGATAAAGATATCTTAGAGAAAGCATTAGAGCTATCTCTTGAAAATTATGGAAATCCTTCTAGCCAGCATGATGAGGGTATAAAAGCAAAAAATGCATTAGAAGATGCAAGAAAGAGAGCTGGTGAAGCATTGAATGTAAATGCAAACACTCTTTATTTTACATCTGGAGGAACAGAAAGCGACCATATTCCCCTTCTTTCTATGCTTACAAGACCACAAAAAGGAAACATTATTATAAGTGGAATAGAGCACCCGGCTTTAAGAGAACAGGCGGCTGCCTTAAAAGCTTGTGGCTGGAAAATTAATACAGTTCTACCTAATAAAGATGGCTTTATTACAGCGGATTCTATTACAGAAAAAATCGATGAGGACACAGCTTTTATAAGCGTAATGGCTGTTAATAATGAAACTGGAGCTATTCAGCCGATTTATGAGATTTCAGATGCAATAACAAAGGCAACTCAAGGAAAAAGGCGACCAAAATTTCATGTAGATTGCGTACAAGCTGCAGGAAAGATAGCTCTAAACCTTCAGTATAAAGGCATAGACAGTGCAGCTTTTAGTTCACATAAAATATGTGGACCAAGAGGAATCGGTTTACTTTATCTTTCTAAAGAGATTACTCCTTTCCTAAAAGGCGGCGGACAGGAAAAAAATATTAGAAGCGGTACAGAAAATCTTTTTGGAGCTTACGCTTTTTCTCTTTGCCTTGAACGCTATTGTATTTCCGAAAGGAATCCAAAAGCCTTAGAAAGGCTCGAAAAACAGGAAGAATACAC